>DAIMZG010000272.1:0-2505 GCA_036734065.1 Catalimonadaceae bacterium | reverse complement strand
TGGTAACGGCCGTTTCTTGGCCGCTTTCCAGGTTTGTGTAGAAAAGGTTGTTGTCCCGCACGAAGGCCACCCTGCGCCCGTCGGGCGAGAACGTGGCGTACGACTGCGGCCCGCCCGCCGAGAGTTCCCGCAACTGGCGGGCGGTGCGGTCATAGACGTAATACCGGGCCTTGAACGAACGTCGGTAGATCGGCTCGGTATCGGTGGTGAGCAAGACCTTACGCTCGTCGGCGCTGAGGGCGTAGCCTTCAAAGAAGAAGGCCGAAGTATCGGGCGATACGCGCCGGCCATTGACGAGCGTATCGGTGACTTGGCCCGTCGTCACGTCGTACTGCACCAGGTAGGCGCCTTCTTTGTCGTAGGCCAGGGCCGTGTAGTAGCGGCCGTCGCGCATCCAGTCCACGGCCCGCACCCCCTCGGCGCGGAAAGTGCCCTTTTTCCAGATGTCTTCGAGCGTGATGGCCGACCGTTCCTGGGCCGTCAGTCCGCCCGTCAAGGCCATGCAGCCGCACAGCCAGATACTCCAGAAAATCTTTTTCATACCCAAAAATCCGCTGTGTGCGGACAGAAGCTAACCCGATAAAGGGGAAAAGTACGGATAATGCCCCTTCCGGGCAACCGCTCGCCGACTTTCTACGTCAGGCAACACAACAGGCTTGCTTCGCGTAATTGCCAGACAATACCCTGAACGTCAGACACAGCCTCACTGGAACATTTTTTGCTGACGCCGATTGCCTCATGAAGAAAACGTCTTTCTCACAACTCATTGCCAGCGACCAGCCCGTGCTGGTGGATTTCTACGCCGACTGGTGTGGCCCCTGCCAAACCCTGTCGCCCATCGTACAGCGGGTGGCTGGCGATTTGGGCGGGCAAGCCAAGGTGATCAAGATCAACGTGGATCGCAACGCGGCCGTAGCGGGCCAGTACCAGGTACGCAGCATCCCGACCCTGATCTTGTTCCGGGAAGGCAAACCCGTTTGGCGCCATACGGGCCTGATTACGGCACAAGCACTTACAACGCACATACGTGCTTTTTTACCCCAATCTTCACACTAAAGGGCCTTTGGCCCCTTTATTTTTACCCTAGTTTTCACCCTTTTCTTTCAAGCTCAAAAACCAAACGCATCATGAAGAAACTCTCATTCTATTTGTTCGCCCTGCTGGCCCTGGCCGCCCCGATGCTCCTCACCAGCTGCGGTGGCGACGACGAAGACGGCCCTACGCCTGCTCCCACCATTACGATTCCAACTACGGGAGCCAATGCCATACCCGATAGCGTTGCTTTTGGTCAACAAATCAATGTTCGGGCTACTATTGCCGCGGCTGCCAATCTTCAGCGGATCGAATTGCGCCTCAACAACGCTACGCTCGATACCAAAACGACGGGCTTTACGAGTGCCACCTCCGACAATTACAACTTTATTTACACAGTGAACGATTCGGCTTTGGCTGGCACTACGCTCTCGTTTCGCCTGATCGTCACGGATGTGGACGGCCGGACAGCGCAGGAAGATATATCGGTGCGCGTACAGCGCATCCAGACCATTCGTGAACAAACGGCCGTGCTGTTAGGTAGTGTAGGATCGGCCCAGCCCAGCTCGTACGACGTGGCTGGTACTGGTCAGCGCTTCAACCTAGCTGATGCTCGGGCTAATGCTGCCCGTATTGACCTGATGTACTACTTTGGAGCTAATAACAACGCTACGCTAGTAGCCCCGAGCGATCCTTCGGCGGCCTCCGTTTTCTCTGGAAACAACGGGCCAGCTAGTTGGAGCACACGCAACGCTACGCGCTTCCGCGTGGTACCCAACTTCTCGGCCAATGACTTCAATAACGCTACCTTCGGCATCATTGACGCCACCCCTCTCGAACCGAATGGGGGTACGCTAGCAGCCAACCTGACCACCAACCAAGTGGTCGTCTTCCAAACGGTAGATGGCAAAAAGGGGCTAATTTTGGTCGAGAACATCGTACCTGGTACCGATGGCACGATCACTTTGCGCCTTAAGGTACAAGACTAGTCCGCATTGAATCTTTGCTCAGAAAAGCCACTCTCATGGAGTGGCTTTTTTTTGCTTAGGCATTTGATTTGGGGATTCAGCAGCACAGCCCAACCAGCACCTCAGATACACTCTTATCAGAGGATAAATCCGAGTTTACTTTACCCCGAACACATTTGTACACGCAGAAAATTTGGTACTACTTGATTGTTCATAGTGCCTTCCAATTTTCACTCAACTTCTCATTGCTCTTTTCTCGGCTTTGATGCATTGAGGGGACTCGGCAGACAGCCTCCTGCCAAATTGTCTATACATATGCCTAGCATCTCGCCTAAGCCAACTCGGCTAGGCAACACCGCCGCCGCGTACCTTGCAAAAGGCACGGCATCTCATCAAAAAGCCAGCCCCCGACTAGCAGAGGCTGGCTTTCATAAATGGGCCAATCGCTATTTATTCCAACAAGGCCAGCAGCAGATAGATCAGTCCGATCACCATCAGCACCGAA
>DAIMZG010000271.1:0-2514 GCA_036734065.1 Catalimonadaceae bacterium | reverse complement strand
CATATTGCAAGTCGGAGGTGATGCGCTGCAACCGAGCCAGTTGGTTGCCCCGCCCAGTAAACTGCGCCGCCAGTCGGTCGCGCTCGATGAGCAACTCGCCCACCAGGTTGAGCAGGTTGTCGAGTTTGCGCACGGGCACCTGCACCACGTCTGAGAAGCCCATCCGGTAGCCCTCTTCTTCGGGCGCCTCGGGGCTCTCCGGCTCCGGAGCGGTCGGCATCGGGGCAGCGTCGCCCACTTTGGCCGAGGCTTTCGGCTGCGTGCGCGGTGCCTTGCGGACCGAAGGC
Source organism: Catalimonadaceae bacterium (assembly GCA_036734065.1). Classification (GTDB taxonomy): domain Bacteria; phylum Bacteroidota; class Bacteroidia; order Cytophagales; family Flexibacteraceae; genus DAIMZG01. Next base: position 2,227 of record DAIMZG010000271.1, on the reverse strand, counting down.
TTGGCGGAGGTAGCCGCGGCGGCACCTTCTTCGTCGGCGAGCACTTGGGCCGAAGGGGCTTTGGCCGGCGCCGCTTTTTTGGAGGGCATTGCGGTTGCCGGTGTTTCGGGGCTAGGGGGTGGCGAAGCAGACGCGTCTGCTGCGGGGGTTTCCCAGTTTCGCAGGAATACCTGCAACTTGGTCTGGATGCCCCGGTAGCTGACCGGCGCATCGGTGCTGAGGCTGGCGATCAGTTCGCCGAGCTTGTCGTTGGCCCGGAAGAGCGCGTCGAAGAGGTCGCGGTCGAGGCGCACCTTCCCCTGCTTGATCACGCCGAAAATATCTTCCAGCAGGTGCGATAGCTGGGCAATGTGCGTAAAGCCCATCCCCATCGCGTTGCCCTTGAGCGTGTGCGTAATCCGAAAAACGGCTTCGATGGCCGGGCGGTCTTCCGGGTGTTTTTCCAGTTGGCTGAATAGCCGATTCAGTTCCTCGTAGTTTTCGAGGGCTTCGGCCCGAAACAGCTCTTTGTATTCTTCTTTGGCGTCCATGTCAGGTTTGTCAAGAAAGGCATCCCACTAGGAAGCCCGGAATTTCGGCAAGCGGCAGCACCTGCCGTACGTAGCCCGCTTCGGCCGCGGCCCGGGGCATGCCGTACACCACGCTGGAGGCCTGATTTTGGGCGATGGTGAATCCGCCCGCGCGGTAAATGGCCCCCAAGCCGTCGGTACCGTCGCGCCCCATGCCCGTCAGCACCACGCCGATGGCCCTTGCGCCGTACACCTGGGCCACCGAGCTGAGCAGGGCGTCCACCGATGGGTCGTTGTAAGCCGGAAATTGCTCGGGCGTAAAGCCCAGCACCACGTGCGTGCCCCGGCGCTGCACCACCAGATTGCGATCGCCGGGGGCTACGATCACCATGCCGGGCTGCACCAGTTGCTGGTCTTCGCCCACCACCACCCGGAGCGGCGTCAGCTCGTTGAGCCGTTCGGCAAAGGGCCGAACAAATTGCGGCGGCATGTGCTGGGCAATCAGCACGGGCACGGCCATGTTGCCTGGCAGGCGGGCAAGCAGTTCGTCGAGCGCTCCCGGCCCGCCCGTCGAAGCCCCGATGGCGATCGCGTCGTAGGGCAAAGGGTCGGCAAACGTGTGGGGGGCCTGGTTGATATTGGCCCGACCCGTTTGCCGTCCGGGTTGCCGCACCCGGGCGGCTTCTTTCACTTTTTGGATCAGGACCTGATCTACCCGCCGCACGTGCGTAGAGTTGGCGCTCGTTGGTTTGGTGAGGTAATCGTAGGCCCCTAGCCGCAGGGCTTCCACCACCGGACTCAGGTCGGTGTTGCCCAGGGCACTGAGAATGACGATGGGCGTGGGGCGCTCTTGCATAATGCGCCGCACGGCGTGCAAGCCGTCGAAGCGGGCCATCGTCATGTCGAGCACCAATACGTCGGGGCGCAACTGAGCTGTTTTCTGGGCCGCTTCTTCGCCATCACTGGCCGTGTCTATCACCTCCAACTCAGCGTCGGCCCGCAGCATATCCGTCACGATTAGGCGCATCAGGCTGGAGTCGTCCGCCACTAACACCCGTATAGCCATCTTGCTAGGCCATTACTTTCCCGACGGCCGCCAGCAACTGATCGTTGGTGAAAGGCTTCACGATGTAGTCGGCTGCGCCCAGGTTCATGCCTTCGGTCACGACCGATTGCTGCCCCACGGCGCTGATCATAATCACCCGGGCGGGCAGTTCTTCTTCCTGCTTGAGCACGCGCAGAATGTCCATCCCGATCATGTCGGGCAGGATATTGTCGAGCGTAATGAGGTCGGGTTGCAACTCAATGGCCATGTCAATGGCGCTTTCGCCGTTGGCGGCCTGTCCTACTACTTCGTAGCCAGCCCCGCTCAGGGCATCTTTGATCAGCGTTCGCATGTAAAGCGAATCGTCCACGATCAGTACGCGTTTACTCATTTTCGTTGATTTTTTAGTTAGGTCAGGCTTCCACTACTACCCGTTCGTTTTTCAGCAGGTATTCCAAATCCACTAGGAAGATCATGCGCTGGTCGTGCTTGACGATGCCGCGCAGGCCGTGGCCCACCGTGCCACTGCCCACAATGTCGGGGGTGGCGTCCACGCGGTCGGCGGGTACGCTGAGCGTAATGGGCACGCTGCGTACCAAAATGCCCACCCGGAATTGCTCGCTCTCCATCACAAGGGTGTAGCGGGCCAAGTCGGTGTGCGCTTCGTCGGTCA
>DAIMZG010000270.1:0-2514 GCA_036734065.1 Catalimonadaceae bacterium | reverse complement strand
CTCTCGGCAAAGTCAATCACCACTTCGTTGGGGTCGCCGAGCACGTCAAACTTCTCGTTGAAGGCCGCAACCGAGCCAAAGAAAAGCGGTCCGTAGATTTCGTAATGCTTGGTGCCGAAGCTGTCCACCCGCTTGCGGGCCCGGATGCGCTTGGCATTGTCCCAGGCGAATACCAGCGCAGCGATGATCACTCCGATGATGACGGCCAAGGCCAGGTTGTGCAGCAGCACCGTCACGACGGTTACCATCACCATCACAAAAATATCGGACCTGGGCATGCGCGTGAACGTGCGCAAGCTGGCCCATTCGAAGGTGCCAACTGCCACCATGATCATCAGCCCCGTGAGGGCGGCCATCGGTACTTGCTCGATGAGGCCCGAGCCAAACATGACGAATACCAGCAGCATGACAGCCGCCACGATGCCCGACAGGCGGGCGCGCGCCCCGCTCGACACGTTGATCAGGCTCTGGCCAATCATGGCGCAGCCGCCCATGCCCGAAAACAGTCCTGACAGGGTGTTGGCCAGCCCTTGGGCAACGGCTTCTTTGTTGCTCCGCCCCCGCGTGTCGGTGATCTCGTCTACGATGTTGAGGGTGAGTAAACTTTCGATCAGGCCCACGCCCGCCACAATGGCCGCGTAGGGAAAGATCAGCACCAGCGTGTCGAGCGTGAAGGGTACTTGCGGCAGGTGAAAAGGCGGAAAGCCGCCCCGGATGGAGGCAATGTCGCCCACCGTTTTGGTATCAATATTGAGGCCCACCACCAAGCCAAATACCACCAAAATGGCTGCCAGCGATGCCGGCACAACTTTGGTCAGGCGGGGTAGCCCCCAGATAATGGCCATCGTGAGCAGCACCAGCCCCAGCAGTATGTACAACGAATTACCCGTCAGCCAGGCCCCCGAGGGGTCTTTGAACTGGTCGAGCTGGGAAAGGAAAATGACAATGGCCAGCCCGTTGACAAAGCCAAAAATGACCGGATGCGGCACCAGGCGAATGAATTTGCCCAGGCGCAGCAGCCCGACTGTGATCTGCATCAAACCTGCCAGCACTACCGTGGCGAAGATGTATTCGGGGCCGTGCGACTGCGCCAGCGAAACGATCACTACGGCAATGGCCCCCGTAGCGCCCGAGATCATGCCTGGCCGTCCGCCCAGCACGGCCGTCACCAGCCCCACCACAAAAGCGGCGTACAACCCCGTGAGCGGCGAAAGCCCGGCAATGAGCGCAAAAGCCACCGCTTCGGGAATCAGGGCCAAGGCCACCGTCAGCCCGCAAAGCACCTCCGTTTTGTAGTCCACCTTCTGCGAAAGGTCGAAGAGGTTAAGATATTGCTTCATATAAAAACAGCCAATAGAAAATAGAGGGTGCACCGTGCATCCGGAAAAACCAATAAAACGTGGTGGGAGAGAAGGAGTCTAACGGACACGTTAGCCCTTAAAGTTCTGTGTAACAAAGGTACGGACTAATGTGCGTAGCTACGCAACCGCATGAACAAATGTATTTTTTAATCAAAATGGCAAATTTTATTTTGTATTTGTAAATAAGGGTGCGCGCAATTCTGCGTGTGAAATGTGGCTATTCATCGCGTTGCCCCGCGCGCATGCCGGGCAGACGCTCGAAAAAACTTTTCGGCGCATCTGTTATCTTCGTGACCATCCGCCTGATTGCCCTAATGCCTGCTCCCTTCCCCACCGAACTGCCCGCCCGCTACTACCTCGACTACTTCGAATACGTCCTGGATTTTGTCGGGCGGCACTACGGCGAACTATTGCAAGAAGACGAGCGGACATTCTTGGCCACCTTTCGGGCCTTGCCCACCGATGCCCGCTGCCTGTTCGTGCGGATGACCAACCGCCGGCATCAGTTCTTTCGCGTGGCCCAGTGGCAATACCCGGAAATAGAAGACTTGCCCGCCGCCCTCGAAGCGTTGCTGACGGCGCAGTTGGCCACGCGCCTTGGTCCGGCCCATGCGCCCCAAGCCGCCGACGTGCTGCACGTATTTACCCGCGCCGAAGTGCTGGGTCTGGCCCGCCAGTTGCTCGACGACACCAAAGGCTGGAGCAGCCGCAAAAAGCCCGAACTGGTGGCCGATTTGCTGGCTGTCGCTTCGCCCGAAACGGTGCTGACGGCCGTGGCGGCGCAAGAAGCCGTCGTGCGCGCCGGGCAAGAGGCCGTGGTGGCCCGCCTGCGTTTTTGCTTTTTTGGCAACCTGCACGACGACATGACGCAGTTTGTGGTGCGCGACCTGGGGGCTGTGCGCATGCCCACCTTCGACGAGGCGCAGTTTGTGCCCTGGTGTACCACCCGCGCCGAGATGGAAGACAAATACTGGCTGGCCACGCAGTACGAAGTTTTCCGGGCGCTGCGCGAAGCCTGGCCCGCTCCGGAGGTGTACGAATGGTTTGCGGACTGGGCCCCCGACCGCGCGGCGCTGACCGCCCCGGCCCACCCGCTCTTCGACCGTTTGTGCCAGCGCCTGGGGCAGCGGCTCGAAAAGGCCCGGGCGTGGGC
>DAIMZG010000269.1:0-2538 GCA_036734065.1 Catalimonadaceae bacterium | reverse complement strand
AGTCGGCGTTGCCGTGGTCGGCAATCACCAGCGTGGCGTAGCCGTGGGCCAGGGCCGCCGAGATGACCGCTTCGGCGCACTGGTCCACCGTTTCGCAAGCCCGTACGGCCGCTTCAAAAACACCCGTGTGGCCTACCATGTCGGGGTTGGCAAAGTTGAGGCAGATAAAGTCGGCGCTTTTCCGTTCGATCTCGGGGATGATGCGGTCGCGGATGTCGGCCGCACTCATTTCGGGTTGCAGGTCGTAAGTAGCCACTTTGGGCGAAGGGCACAAAATGCGCCGTTCGCCTTCGAAGGGTGCTTCGCGGCCCCCCGAGAAGAAGAAGGTGACGTGCGGATATTTTTCGGTTTCGGCAATGCGAATCTGGGTTCTTCCGGCCTTGGCCAGCACCTCCCCGAGGGTGTTTTCCAGGCTATCTTTCTGAAACAGTACCCTGACATCCCGGAACGTATCGTCGTAGTTGGTCAGGGTGAGGTAATGCAGGGGCAGGGTCTGCATTTGGTATTCGGGAAAGTCGCGTTGGGTGAGCACCTGCGTAAGTTGGCGGCCACGGTCGGTGCGAAAGTTAAAGCACAGCACCGCGTCGCCGGGGCGCAGGGTAGCCAAGGGTTGGCCGACGGCGTCGGTCACGACGGCGGGGCGTACAAACTCGTCGGTAATGTCGGCCGCGTAGGCTTGGCGGCAGGCTTCGGTGGCCGAAGCCACGGCCTGGCCTCGGCCGTGCACGAGCAGGTCGTAGGCCAGACGGACGCGCTCCCAGCGCTGGTCGCGGTCCATGGCGTAGTAACGGCCAATCACCGACGCCACCCGCCCGCGGGTACCTTGCAGGAAGGCTTCTAGGTCGGCCAGGTAGTGCTGGCCGTTGCGCGGATCGGTGTCGCGCCCGTCGGTGAAGGCGTGTACAAAAAAGCGCACCCCGGCCGCCTGGGCCAGCGTGCAGAGCGCCTTGAGGTGATCGAGGTGGGCGTGGACGCCGCCGTCGGACACGAGCCCCATCAGGTGAAAGGGCTTGTCTTGGCGGCGGCAATAGTCGAAGGCGGCCTCCAGCACGGGATTCGCGCCCAGCGAGCCGTCCTCGATGGCTAGGTTAATTTTCACCAAATCCTGATAGACCACGCGCCCGGCGCCAATGTTCATGTGGCCCACCTCCGAGTTGCCCATTTGCCCTTTGGGCAAACCGACGGCCAGCCCCGAAGCATCAAGGCGGCTGTTGGCATATTTGTTGCGCAGCCCGTCCACGAAAGGCGTGTGGGCCTGGTCAACGGCCGACACCTTAGGATCGGTGGCCAATCCCCAGCCATCAAGAATCATTAACAGGGTCTTTTTCATAGTTTTGGGCCAATGGTTTTGGGCCATTGAATGCGGGTCAATGAAGATAATTTACGCGCTACGGGCGATGAGAATGCTCATTCAAAATTACATAAATAATCGTAGGGACGCGCCGCCGGCACCGACTGCACGATCTCCCCTGAAAATACTGGCGTTGCTGCTTTTGTTTAGCGCCGGGTCGTGGTCGGCGGCGGTTGCCCAGGGCGAAGTACTCGACTATGCCCGGACGGCCCTGCGGGCGGGCAGCGCCCGCGAGCTGACGCGCCATTTTCAGGAATCGGTGGAGCTGAGCTTCGAGGGGCGCAAGACGGTTTACAGCCGCACGCAGGCCGAGTTTGTGCTGCGCGATTTCTTTCAAAAACACGAGCCTACGGATTTTCAGTACGTACACCAAGGGGCTTCGCGCGAAGGGTTGCAATACGCCATCGGACGTTACAACACCTCGGGAGGCAACTTCCGGGTGTACTTGCTCATGCGGCAGCACAACGGTGCCTACCGCATCGAAACGCTGGACTTTACGCGTGAGTAGCCCAGCCACGGGTGAGTTTCGGCGGGCAAAAGCTATCTTAGGCGTCCTATCCTGCGCGCTCGGGTTTGCCAGCGCCCACTGCTATGCGGCTGATTCACCACCCTGTCCTTTGCAACTACTACGTCACCTACCGGTGCAACGCGGCCTGTCACTTCTGTGACATCTGGGAGCGGCCTTCGCCCTACGTGACGCCCGCGCACGTGGCCCAGAACCTGCGCGACCTGCGCCTACTCGGGGTGCGCGTAGTGGACTTTACGGGCGGCGAACCCCTGCTGCACCGCCAGTTGCCCGAGCTGTTACAACTGGCCCGCCAAGAGGGGATGATCACCACCGTAACGACTAACACCCTCCTCTATCCCAAATACGCCGAGCGGCTGCGGGGGCTGGTGGACATGCTGCACTTTTCGCTCGACTCGCCCCACCGCGAGGCGCACAATGCCAGCCGGGGCGTCAACTGCTTCGATCACTTGTTGCGCTCGCTCGACGTGGCCGCCCAACTGGGCGAACGCCCAGACATTCTCTTTACGGTTACAGAAGATAACGTCCACGAGATCGGCCAGGTATGGGAGGAGTTTTGTCTGCCGCGCAACCTGGTGCTGATTCTCAACCCCATCTTCGACTACAACGCCGTGGAGGCCGGGCCGCCGTTGGGAGAAGCCACGCTGCGCGAACTGGGTCG
>DAIMZG010000268.1:0-2540 GCA_036734065.1 Catalimonadaceae bacterium | reverse complement strand
GGCCCTGCCTCCGACGTGCCCGCGCCCGACTACGGTACGGGAGCGCGCGAAATGGCCTGGATCGCCGATACGTACCAAACCTTCAAGTTTGGAGATACCGACGCGCTGGGCTGCGTAACGGGTAAGCCCCTGGGCATGGGCGGCATCCGGGGCCGTACCGAAGCTACTGGGCTGGGCGTGTATTTCGGCATTCGCGAGGCGGTCAGCATCAAGGAAGACATGCAAGCCCTGGGCCTCACGACGGGCATGGCGGGCAAGCGCATTCTGGTGCAAGGACTGGGCAACGTGGGGTATCACTCGGCCAAGTTTTGCCTAGAAGATGGCGCGTTGTTGGTGGGCGTGGCCGAGCGCGAAGGGGCGGTCTATCACCCCGATGGCATAGACCTGGAAGCCCTGCTGCGCCACCGCCGCGACACGGGCTCGTTGTTGGGCTTTGCCGGGTCTAAGCAAGAACTGAGTGCTGAAGACTCGATTCGCTTGCTCGAAATGGAGGCCGACATCCTCATCCCGGCGGCCCTCGAAAACCAAATTGACGGTGAGAATGCCGCCCGGATTCAGGCCAAAATTGTGGCCGAAGGGGCCAACGGACCCGTCACGCGCGAAGCCGAGTCCATCTTGCAGGAGCGCGGCATCCTGATTTTGCCTGACCTCTATCTCAATGCGGGTGGCGTAACAGTTTCGTACTTCGAATGGCTCAAAAACCTGAGCAACGTCCGCTTTGGGCGGATGGGCCAGCGGGCCGAAGAAGCGGGCTATCGCCGCATTGTGGACACGGTCGAGCAACTGACGGGGCAAACGCTATCGCCCGAGCGGCGCGCCTTTGTTACGCGGGGGGCCGACGAGGCCATGCTGGTACGCTCGGGCCTGGAAGACACCATGATTCACGCCTTTCACGACATCCGGGAGTATGCCAAGCAGCATCCCAAAATCGAGAACCTGCGTACGGCCGCCTTTGCCCGCGCCATTGACAAGATCGCTTTCAATTACCACTACATGGGCATTTTCCCCTGACGTTCAAACTGACGTTCAAATTTTTCGTGATAAGAAATCGCCGCGCCGGATATCCGGTGCGGCGATTTTATTTTTAGTCACTTCCTGCCTGCATTTCCACAAAAGCGCAGGCCCGCCGCTCAGACCACAGCACTGGACCCGCCGCGCTGAAGCCTACGTGTCCGCCTCGGGCGGGCGTTTCAAGGTGAAAATAAGGGTGATGGCGGGCTGCGTCGTAGGGAAAGCACGCTTCGGGCAGCATCGGATCGTTGCGGGCATTGACCAGCAGGGTCGGCAGCCGGATGGCGGGAAAATAATCGTGCAGCGTCGCTTGCCGATAAAAATCGGCCGCGTCGCGAAAGCCGTGCAGAGGGGCCGTGTAGCGGTCGTCAAACTCCCGGAAGGTGCGGATTTGCAGCAGGCCACGCGTGTCTATCAGAGCCGGAAATTGCTGGGCCTTGGCGGCGATTTTGCGCTGCAACTTGGCCAGAAAGCGTCGTCGGTAGAGAGTGTTGATGGGCAGGTACATGGCCGCCACGCTGGCCGTCAGGTCCACCGGGGCCGAGAAGGCCACGGCGGCCACTAGTTCGGGCGGCAGGTGCGCACCGCGCTCGCCCAAGTATTTGAGGGTCTGGTTGCCGCCCATGCTGAAGCCCACTAGGGCAATTTGCCGATAGCCCTGCTGTCGGGCGTGCGCCACGACGGCGGCCAGGTCGGCCGTGTCAGCGTGGTGGTAGAGGCGGGGCAGGCGGTTCATCTCGCCGCTGCAACTGCGGCAGTTCCAGGCCAGCGCGTCCCAGCCCTGCGCCCCAAAAGCCCGCACCATGCCGCGCACGTAAGGCCGATCGCTGCCACCCTCCAGCCCGTGCGACACGATCACCAGGCGCGGGGCGTGCTGGGCGCTGCGACACCAGTCGAGGTCGAGAAAGTCGCCGTCGAGCAGTTCGAGGCGTTCGCGCCGATACGTCACGCCCGGCACCTTCCGCACCAGACTGGGCAGAATGGTTTCGAGGTGGGTGTGAAAGAGGTGCCTTGGCGGTTGGTATTGAGAGGCAACGAGGGGCATACGCAAAAGACGGCAGCCAACCTCACAACCGCAACCTCGGCGCACGACTACGCCCCGCCGCGCCAGATCAGGCCAATGCTTAGGCGTCCGGCATTGCCAATCTGCGTGCCGTGCAGACGCTGCCGCACGGGCAACTGTCCCGACAGTTGCAGCGTGTAGCGGCCGTAGGCCAGATCCAGCCCCAGCATGGCAAAGTGCGCACTGCCCCCCGTCAGGTCCACGCGCTCGCCCGCTTGCCGGTGAAAGTCGGCGTACTCGGCGTATAGCCCCGCCTGGGGCACCAGCAGCCACCGCTCCGAAAGGCGCCCCTGCCAGTAGCCCAGCACCTGCGCGTTGAAGGCATTGCCAAAACGGTACTGTTGCGTGCCCTCGCCATTGAAGCTGTAGCTTAGCACCGTGCTGACCCCCGCCTGCGGACGGCCGTAGAGATATTGCAAACGGGGAATGCCCGACCAGGCACCCGTGCCGGGCTGGATGATGGGGT
>DAIMZG010000267.1:0-2547 GCA_036734065.1 Catalimonadaceae bacterium | reverse complement strand
GAAAAAATCGGCCACGTCGTCGAGGGTGGCATTGGCAATGTGAGAAATTTCCTTGCCAATGGTAGGCCATCGGTACGGGTGCACCCGGTAGGCCAGGGGGCGCAGCAGCAGCCACGTGTCGCCATAAGGCTGGTTGAGGTAGCGCTGATTGAATTCCTCGATAACCACTTTGCGCTGTACCTCCAGCGCCCGCGGGCTGAAGTCGAGGCTGAGCATGCGGTCTGACTCCAGCCAGAAGGCCGTTTCCAAGTTGGCGCTCGGCAGGCTGATGTGGTAATTGGTCACGTCGGGCGAGGTGAAGGCATTGTTTTCGCCCCCCACGCGCTGGAGGGGTGTGTCGTAGGACGGAATGTGGCGCGAGCCGCCGAACATAAGGTGTTCGAACAGGTGCGCAAAGCCGGTTTTGTCGGGGTGCTCGTCGCGCGAGCCTACGTCGTAGATCAGGTTGAGCACGGCTAGCGGGGCCGTGTGGTCTTCGTGCACAAGCACACGTAGGCCATTGTCGAGTGTAAAAGCAGCGTAGTCAATCATGAAGTCAGGGGGTGCAGTGGGCACATTTCCAATTCGTAAAATACGTACAAAGTCGTACGGGTTCAAAACGGCCCGCGGCGGGCACTTTTTCGGGAGCTCTCGTCCGACATCCGGCCCGGTTGCTTAATTTGGAACGCGAACACCCGCCGCGCCTGCGGCCGCTCACTGCTGATATCCATCCTCATAAATTTCCATGCTGACCACCGAATCCACCCTAGCTTTTGATATTGAAGGCCTCCGTACGGACGAACTGCACCGCCTCTACCGCGAACTGCTCCGGCCTCGCCTCATCGAAGAAAAAATGCTGATTTTGCTTCGGCAGGGGCGCATCAGCAAATGGTTCTCCGGCATCGGGCAAGAGGCCGTCTCGGTCGGCACAGTGTGCGCCCTCGCTCCCGACGAATATATCTTGCCCTTGCACCGCAACCTGGGCATCTTCACGGGCCGGCAAATTCCGCTGGGGCGGTTGTTTGCCCAGTTTCAGGGCAAGCGCCTGGGCTTCACCAAGGGGCGCGATCGTTCTTTCCACTTCGGTACGCGCGCGCACCACATCGTGGGGATGATCTCGCACCTGGGCCCCCAACTGGCCGTGGCCGACGGCATCGCACTGGCTCACCGCTTGGCGGGCGAAGGCAAGGTGACGGCCGTTTTCAGCGGCGATGGCGGGGCCAGCGAAGGGGACTTTCACGAAGCCCTCAACGTGGCGGCCGTCTGGGATTTACCCGTCATATTCATTATCGAAAATAATGGATACGGCCTCTCTACGCCCAGCCGCGAGCAGTTTCGTTGTCGGCAGTTCGTAGAAAAAGGCATTGGCTACGGCATGGAGGCCGAGTGCGTGGACGGCAACGACGTGGTGGCCATGTACCGTGCGGTCGGCCGCTGGGCCGCCGAATTGCGCGAGCGTCCTCGCCCGGTGCTCCTTGAGGCCATGACGTTCCGGATGCGTGGGCACGAAGAAGCCTCCGGCGTCAAGTACGTGCCGCCAGCCTTGCTCGAAACCTGGGCCAGCAAAGATCCGGTGGTGCAATTCGAGCAGTTTCTGCTGCGCGAAGGCCTCTTGTCCGAGGCCGAGGTGGCCGACGTGCGGGCCGCTATTCGGGTCGAGATTGAGGAGGGACTTGCCGAAGCCTACGCCGAACCCATTGCCGTGGCCGATGAGGCTGAAGAAGTAGCCGATATGTACGCCCCGGCTCCTCCCCTACCCACTCCGAACGCCCACACGGCCACCACGCCCCGGCGCTTTGTGGACGCCATCGCCCTGGCCCTGCGCGAAGGGATGGCGCAATACCCCAACCTGGTACTGATGGGACAAGACATTGCCGACTACGGTGGCGTGTTCAAGATCACTGAAGGGCTGATGGAGACCTACGGGCCCGCGCGCGTGCGCAATACCCCGCTCTGCGAATCGGCCATCCTGGGGGCAGCCCTCGGCCTATCGGTGATGGGTTATAAGTCCATGGTCGAGATGCAGTTTGCCGACTTTGTGACTTGCGGCTTCAACCAGATTGTCAACAACCTAGCTAAGTCGCACTATCGTTGGGGACAGGCTGCCGACGTGGTGGTGCGATTGCCCACGGGCGCGGGGGTGGCCGCTGGGCCGTTCCATTCGCAGTCCACCGAGGCGTGGTTTTTTCATACGCCGGGGCTGAAAATCGTTTATCCGGCTACGCCCGCCGACGCCCGAGGCCTGTTGTTGGCTGCACTGGCCGACCCCAATCCGGTGCTCTTTTTCGAGCACAAGGCCCTTTATCGTAGCTTGGTGGGCGAGGTGCCCGACGAACCCGTGGCCGTACCGATCGGCCCGGCCCGCCTGGCCGCCGAAGGCGACGACCTGACCATTGTCACGTACGGGATGGGTGTACACTGGGCCGAGCAATTGATGGCCGACTGGCCCGAACGGCGGGCCGACATTGTGGATTTGCGGACGTTGCTGCCCTGGGATCGGGAGGCTGTGGCCAGTTCGGTGCGCAAAACCGGGCGGGTGTTGGTGCTGCACGAAGCCTGCCTGACGGG
>DAIMZG010000266.1:0-2549 GCA_036734065.1 Catalimonadaceae bacterium | reverse complement strand
CCCTGCTCGACCAGGCCGACGATAAATCCGTCGTGCGCGACGTGTACAAATCTATTGCCGAAAACTACGAGCGAGCCGAGAAACTACCCCAAGCCGTGGCCGCCTACAAGCGCCTCATGGCGGTGAAAGACAGCCTGCTCAACGAAGAAAAGACCATGCAGATTGCCACCGTCGAGACGCAATTTGGGGTAGAGGCCAAAGAACGTGAGATCGAAATTCTGCGCAAAGACCGGGAGATCAACGAGCTGTCGCTCAAGCGGCGGCAGGTCATTATGTACGCCTTCGTCGTCACGGCCATCCTGCTGTTGTTACTGGCGGCCCTCATCTACAGCCGCTACTTGCTCAGCCGCCGGGCCACGCGCGAGTTGCTCGTCAAGAACCAGCAAATTGAGCGTCAGCGTGACGCCATAGAAGAGCGCAACCAACGGCTAGAGCAAGCGCAACAAAAAATTGAGCAGCAAAACGCGATGCTCACCACTTACACGGGCCTGCTCGAGCAGCGTGTAGAGAACAACGAAAAAGCCATGGATGTCATGTACCGCGACCTGGCTTCGGCCAACGGCGAACTCGACACGTTTATGTACCGTGCTTCGCACGACCTCAAAGGGCCAATTGCCACCATCGCGGGCCTTTGCTCGGTAGCCTTGCTCGACCGGGTAGAGCCCAAAGCCGTGCAGTACATCGAAATGGTACAAAAGACTGCCAACAAAATGAGTTACTCACTCAATCGGCTGATCAAAATAGATGTGCTCAAAAAGCACCAATTCAATCCGGTAGCGCTCAACCTTGCGGACTTCATCGGACAGATAATGGAGCGGAATTTTACGCAGCTTGCCACGCGGTACGGGTTCAAAACCGAAACGATCGTACCCGTAGAAGCCGTGTACCAGACCGACCCTTACTTGATTGAGATTGTGTTGCACAACCTGATCGAGAATGCCATCCACTTTCGGGAAGAAGGCAAAAGCAACTACCTGAAAATAGAGGTCTGCATGCGCAAAAATGGTTTTCTACTGCGCGTCTCCGACAATGGCGTTGGGATAGAACCCGACTTGGCCGGGAAGATTTTTCATATGTTTTTCAAGGGCTCGGAACGTTCGGTCGGGTCGGGCCTGGGCCTGTACATGGCCCAGATCGCCGCGCAGAAGTTGGGTGCTCAGGTAGTGTACCGCCCCTCTTCGTTGCAAGAAACTGTTTTTGAGATGGAGGTGCCGTACCTGCCGGCGACTTCGCACGCGACCGACGAACGCGAAGGGGTGCTGGTGCCCATTTACAATCAAGAAGCCATGCCGTTACGACGTCACCAACGCTAAGTGGGACAAGGTTCGGGTACCTTTCTAAGCACGTCTCCTCAGTCCCCCCAAAGACAACTGACGCGCTTTGGTAGTCATGCCTACTAACCACCCACACAGGCAGAAGACACATCAACCGCCCGAGCCAGATCAGGGTAGAACGAGTGAATGAGGATTTTGCGTAAGTTGCAGGCACCCGCAATGCGCTACTTTTGGGCCATGCGGGCTGATTTTACTCACCGCTTCTTTCCGTGACTCCCTTCGGTACGCTTTACTTATTGCCCGTTCCACTGTTGCCCGGCACCACCACGGAGGTACTATCTCCCCAGGTGCTCGATACGGCCCGCGGGCTGACCCACTTTCTGGCCGAAAACGTGCGTACGGCCCGTCGTCACCTCAGCAGTTGGGCATTGGGACAGCCAATAGAAGCCTTGCGGATAGATGAACTGAGTCAGCGCACCCCCAATGCCGATTTGCCGCGCCTGCTTGCTCCGCTCCTAGCGGGCGCGTCCATCGGCGTGATGTCGGAGGCGGGCTGCCCGGGCGTGGCCGATCCGGGCGCGCGGGCGGTAGCCTGGGCCCACGCGCAGGGCTGCCCGGTGGTGCCCTTGGTGGGGCCCTCGTCGCTACTGCTGGCCCTAATGGCTTCCGGCTTCAGCGGGCAGGACTTTGCCTTTCATGGCTACTTGCCCATCGAACAGGGTGAGCGCCAGCGGGCCATTCAGCAACTGGAACGTACGGTGCAGCGCACGGGACAAACGCAACTTTTTATCGAAACTCCCTACCGCAATAAGGCCCTGCTGGCTACGCTGCTGGCCACTTGCCAGCCGAATACTCGCTTGTGCGTGGCCGCTGACCTGACGGCCCCCAGTGCCCTGGTACACACCCAGGCCATCCGCCAATGGCGGCAGCACGTCCCCGATCTGCACAAGCGCCCGGCCATTTTTCTGTTGGGCCGCTGAAAATCTTTCGGAGAAACCCTAAATTGCCGCGCATTCGTCGCAGGCACTGCGTCATTCACTGAAAACAATACCCTATGCCCTATTTATTCACTTCCGAGTCAGTTTCGGAAGGACACCCCGACAAAATAGCTGATCAGATATCCGACGCCATCTTGGACGCCATGCTGGCCCAGGATCCCGACTCGCGCGTGGCTTGCGAAACGATGGTCACAACGGGGCTAGTCGTCGTGGCGGGCGAAATAACCACCAAAGCGTACGTGGACATCCACGAAGTCGTCCGGGCCACCATTCGCCG
>DAIMZG010000265.1:0-2562 GCA_036734065.1 Catalimonadaceae bacterium | reverse complement strand
ACCAGCAGCACGTCTTGCGCATCCGTGCCGTCAATGAGCGGGAAGATCGGCGGATTACCCATGTAGCCGCCATCCCAGTAATCCTCGCCGTTGATCGTCACGGCCTGAAACAAGGTTGGCAAACAAGACGAGGCCAGCAGCACGTCCACCGACATTTCGGGAAGAGTGAACACCCGCGCCCGACCGCGCCGCACGTTGGTGGCACAGATGAACAGCTTGGTTACCTCGCAATTGCGCAGCACCTCGAAATCAATCAGCGACTCCAGCACGGGGCGCAACGGGTTGTAGCGGCTCGGGTTGAACTGGTAAGGCGAGGTGTAGAGCGACAAAAATTCAGCTGCCATGTAGCCCAGCGAATAGTCCATATTACCAAACTTGGTAGTAAAGAAACGGTCGTACCACGAAGGGCGCAGGGGCGAGAAGGCCGCCGCCCGCGATACCTTATCCCAGAAAGTGGCCAGTAATTCGCGGGCCGTTTGGCGGTCGCCAATTTGCAGGCCGTAGGCCAGCAGGGCGGCGTTCATGGCTCCGGCACTGGTGCCACAAAAGCCGGATAGTTCAAGGTCTTCTTCTTCGAGCAGGCGGTCGAGCACGCCCCACGTGAAAGCACCGTGCGATCCGCCGCCTTGCAGGGCTACGGCCAGTTTTTTCTTGGTCATAATCAGATAGGATGAGGGACTAGCGACACTACCCGACAGCCGGGTGGTGCATTCGTACAGGCAAGGTAAGCAGCCCGGCGGGCGATGGCAAACTAACGGGCGTAGCGCACCCGCCAGATGACGCCGCCCGTTTCGTCGGCGACGTAGAGGGCGCCATCCGGCCCGACCTTGACGCCCACGGGCCGACCCCAGGCGGCGGGCTTCTCCGGATCGGTCAGCCAGCCCGTCAGAAAGTCTTCGTAGCCTCCTTCCGGCTCGCCGTTGGCATCGAAGGGGATGCGCACAATCTTGTAGCCGGTGCCTTCCGAGCGGTTCCAACTGCCCCGCAGGGCCGCAAAGGCATCGCCCCGATACGCTTCCGGAAAGGCCTCGCCCGTGTAAAAGTCCAGGCCCAGGGCCGCCGAGTGGGCCGTGTAGAGCACGTCGGGCGTGAGGGTCTGCTGCACCTGGGCCGGGCGCGATTCTTTCCGGCGGGGGTCGGCCATTTCGGCCGTCAGATAGACGTAGGGCCAGCCGTAGAAGCCGCCTTCGCGGACGCGCGTGGCGTAGTCGGGCACCAGGTCGTCGCCGAGGTGATCGCGCTCGTTGACGTTCGCCCACAAATCGCCCGTTTGCGGATGGATGGCCAGCCCGACCGGGTTGCGCAGGCCGCTGGCGAAGGTGCGTTGGTTTTGGCCGTCAAGGTCAAAGACCTGGATGGAGGCCCGGGGCAGTTCCTCGATGTCCACGTTGCTGTCCGAACCCACCGAGAGGAAGAGCTTGTCTTCGTCGAACAGGATGTTGCGCGTCCAGTGCTGGTTGTAGCCGCCGGGCGTGATGCCCGTGATGAAGGCCTGGCCTTTGCCGCTGGCTTTGGTCTGGCCCGCGCGGTAGGCAAAGCGCACTACGCCGTCGGTATTGGCCACGTAGAGGTGTCCTTCGCGGAAGGCGATGCCGAAGGGCTGATCGAGTCCGTCCGACTTGCCTTTGGCAAAGGTGAAGACCTCGTCGGCCGCTCCGTCGCCATTGGCGTCGCGCAGCACGGATATCTTATTTTCTTTCGACTGCACGACGAACAAATCGCCATTCGGCGCAAAAGCCATCATGCGGGCTTTGGGCAGGTTTTCGCAAAAAACGTTTACCTCGAAGCCCTCGGGCACGCGCAAGCGGGCGTCGGCGGGGCGGTCAATGTCTTTGGGCCCTTGGCGGGCCGACTCGGTGGCGAAAGGCGCCGGCAGGTCGCTCACCGCAATCTTGATGCGCTCGGGCCGGAGGGTTTCGGAAGGAAAAGGCTGAGACTGGCCCCGGGGCGATTGGGCTTGGGCGCAGCCGAAGACCAGCCAGGCGCTGGCCAAAAAAAGATGTCGCAAGTGCATAGCGGAGAAAAGTGATTGCTGTTCTCAACGCAGGTACGGACTCAGAGTTGGGTTTTCAGCCCATGTACCCCCCTCAACCGACCCTTTGGGAACAAATTCGCACTACGAACCCTGCGGTGCCCGCCCGGCCAACTGCGTGGCCACAAAGGCTTCGAGCGATTGGCGCACCTGTGCGCGTTGCCGCCAAAACTCCCGGCTGTAGAGCGTCAGCACGGGCCAGTGCTTGTCGGCCAGCAGGGCCGGGGTGTAGGCGTGGGCGTCGCGGGCCGAGCGGCGCTGGTGGTAGAGGTCGTCGTCGGTGCGCACCAGCCCGTAGTAGCGGTGGTAGGTCTTGACCGTCAGGTCGGCAAAGGGCAGGTCGGGGGCCAGGGCTTCGTGCAGCGGGCGCAACTGGTTTTTGAGCAGCCAGGGCGTTTGCCCCGTGCCCAGCAGGTCGGGCTGAAAACGGAAGCGTCCCCGGTCCACGTCGAGCGCAAACTGCAGGTATTCCTTCAGGAGCTGCGGCCCCGGGTGTGGGGCGCCGTCGGTGCGCAGCTCGTGCGGCCACA
>DAIMZG010000264.1:0-2570 GCA_036734065.1 Catalimonadaceae bacterium | reverse complement strand
TGCTGCGCTACGCACGCCAGCCCAACGGCCAGTGGAGTCGTATGCAAAACGATTTTTTGGTGGGAGAGATGATTGACGTGGGGGCAGTGGCGGCCCCGGCTTTCCTGGATGTGGACGGCGACGGCGACCTCGATCTGGTGCTGGGTACGTACGCCTTCCGGCAGGGCCCCACCGCGCAAGAAGCCCGCCTCACCCTCTACACCAACGTGGGCACGCCGCAGGCCCCGGCCTTTGTGCTGGCCGACACCAACTTTGCCGATTTGCGGGCGCAGCAGCGCCTTGGTCTGGTGCCTACTTTTGGCGATTTGGACGGCGACGGCGATCCGGACATGTTGGTAGGCGAACAAACGGGCAAGCTGCTCTACTACGAAAACACCGCCGGGGCAGGACAACCCGCGGCTTTTGCGTTCGTGACGGATTTTTTCGCTGGCATTGACGCGGGCACGGCCAGCGCGCCCTGCCTGGCCGACCTGGACGGCGACGGCGACCTGGACCTGTGGGTGGGTGATCGCAGCGGAGCCATTCGCTTCTACCGCAACCACGGCACGCCCACGCAGCCCGTCTTCGACGCCACGCCCGAGGTGGCCGCTTTCGGCGGAATTGACACCCGCCAGGCACCGCTGCCCGTTGGCTTTGCTACGCCCCACGTGGCTGACCTGAACGATGACGGCGCCCTCGATCTGTTGGTGGGCACCTACGCGGGCGACGTGCTCTTTTGTGATGACATTGCCGACGGCACTACCCAAACGCTGGTTACCCATCGGCATCTCTACGCACCCGGCGCAGCGGCTGCCCCCCAAGGCTTTCGGTTGGGGCGGCGCCTGCTGCCCACTACGGCCGACCTCGACGGCGACGGCGTGCCCGAACTTTGGGTAGGCACCTACCGGGGCGGTCTCGCCTGGTTTCGTCAAACGACGGTCCCTACGGCCCTCCCCGGCCCGAAGGTCCGTCGGCCCGTGCTGGTGGCCATGCCCAATCCGGTCTCTCGCTTGGCGGGTGAAGTGCGGGTGCGTCTGCCCGTAGCGACGTCCGCAACCACGTTAGGCCGCTGGCAGGCTACCGATGCCTTGGGCCGTACATACGAAATTGGCGGGCGGCTACGTTCCGCACACGAATGGCAACTGAACGTTCGTTCGCTCCCGAGCGGGGTGTATGTGCTGATATGGCAGGCAAAGGCGGGAACGGCCCTGCGTACGGGCCTTATTCGGATCGAATGAACTATTAAGAAAAGCCATTACGTTAGTTTTGCAATCTGAGCAGGCAACCGCTTATCCAAATATTCTACCACCACTTTTTAAATACCACGCTCCCTTTCTAAGGGGTTTTACCCTAAGATACGGAGTCATATCTTTGCCTAACTTTTACATTATGACTCGAGAAGACAGACAGCGTTACTCCTCCGAAGAACTCATCGAGTTCGAAAACCTCCTCAATGAAAAATTGGAGGCTGCCCGTACAGAGTTAGCCTACATTCGGGAATCGCTGACCCGGCGCAATGACAGCGGCACGGACAATACGGCGGGTTCACAGAAAATATTGGAAGACGGGGCCGATAGCCAGGAAAAAGAGAACATCAACCAGTTGGCTGCCCGTCAGCAGAAGTTTATCCAGCAATTGGAGTTCGCTCTGCGCCGAATCAAAAACGGGACGTACGGGGTCTGCATTGATACGGGCAAACTGATTCCCAAAGAACGCCTCCGGGCCGTACCTCATACCCAACACTCGATTGAAGCGAAACTCAATCGGGCCAGCTAAGCCAACAAGTCAAACAGTTTACAGCAAGCACGCCGGATACCCGGCGTGCTTTTGTGTTAATAAGGAGTGCCGGGCAACGAATCGCCGCGAGCAGATTGCACTTTCTCCATAATTTGTTCGTGCAACTCCTGATGGAAAGCGCGCAGGTCGGCGGGTTCACCCTCTACGGCCTGAATCTCTTTCTCTTCGCCGTTAAAATTCATCCGACTGATGGTGGACGGCAAATCCTGAGCGAGCGAAGGGTACTGCGCTTTCATGTCGGCGTAGCCGATCTGCCGGGCGCGGGTCAGGATGGCTTCGATCTCTGCGGCAGGTACTTGGTAGCGGTAGCGGCCCAGCACGGGCACGTGACGGCGCCCCTCGTAGATAAGCGTACCGTTGTCGTAGAAGGTGGCCTCGTAGTGCGGACACTCACCGAAGCAGGGCGTGCGCATCATAAATACCAGGGCAGTGCTGTCGGCAGTATTCGTGTCCGCCGTGCGGTTTAGGTCGCGCCGACAGGCACCCAAGAGCACCAAAAGGGCCAGGCAGCCCCCGAGCAAAAGTTGTTTCATAACAAGTTTAACAAAAATTGGCCAGCGTAAAGTAAAGTGACTGACAATGCAATTTTGGAGGAAAAGAGGTGAATTTTGTGGGGTTGATGCGTGCTTATCCAAAATATCCTAACTTCGGGGCTGTACAAAAAATGCATCGAAACCTACGGTTTTTTCTCTATAACGCATGAAAAATCAATTACGCACGGCCCTTTTGATCGCATTCACTATGCCGATGGCTTACGTGGCCCAGGGGCAGACGGATACGTTGCAGGGCTTCAC
>DAIMZG010000263.1:0-2596 GCA_036734065.1 Catalimonadaceae bacterium | reverse complement strand
CGTCTGGATGGGCTGCGATTCATCGCGTCTGGATGGGTTGGGATTCATCGCGTCTGGATGGGTTGGGATTCATCGCGTCTGGATTTCCAGCCCTTCCATCGGTCGTATTTAAACACTTTTAAAAATGTCATCTGGTCTGCCCTCCCGTTCGCAAGTGCGCCGCGCTGGCGCGTACGACCCCGTACCCCAAGGCTACTTCGAGCAGTTGCCCGACCGGGTGCTGGCGCGTCGGGCATCCTGCCGGGCATCCTCGGCCCGGGTGGGCCGGGCCGTTCGCCTGGCCCGTTGGTTGAGCGGCGTGGCGGCGGCAGTGGCCTTGCTGGTGGGCGTGGCACTGCGTGCGCACCTGCCGCCCCCGGCGGCCGCCCTGGCCCAGCATCAGTTGGCCGGCGTAGATGACGACATCCTGACGCAATTTTTAATGGAAGAAACGCCCTTTTCGGATGCCGAGTGGCTCGACTGGCTGGCCGAGCAGCCCGCTGCGGCCGCAGGAGCGGCAGATCCCGACCGGAGGCCGGAAACGGGGCTCGAAATCAATGAAGAAACGGATGCACTGGATACTTGGTAATGGCTGGGGATGTTTGCTGCTGTGGGGGTGGGCGCACTTGGCCCTGGCCCAGCCGACACCCTCCGGAAAAGCGGCCCGCGCGCAGCTTGAGCAAGCCCGCACGGACTACCTGACGGCGCAAATGGACCTCTCGCCCGCGCAAGCCGATCGGTTCTGGCCGCTGTATGACGAATTTGCCGATCGCCGCCGCGACATCTTGCGGCAACTGCGTCCCCTCCGCCGTCCGGTGGGCGACGCACTGACCGAAGCCGAAGCAAAAGCACAGTTGCGGCGCTGGCACGAGTTGCGCGCACAAGAAGTAGCCCTCAGCACCGAATATACCGACCGCTTTCTGGAGGTGCTCACGGCGCGGCAGGTGCGTCAACTCTACGCCGCCGAGCGGGCCTTCTCGTCGGAGGTGCTGCGGCAGGTGCGTACGCGCCGCGGAGGCATTCCGCCGCGTCGTCCGCCGCCCGACGAGTGAGCAAACGGGTAGCCTGGTAGGGATGCTTTTTATGTAAAAAATTACACGGAAAAATTTTAATGAAACTTAGCAAATCCTTTGCGCTTGCCGGGTCAATGGCTACATTGCGAAACCACAACCTTATTGCCCGACACCTATGCAATTGCGATTTACGGTTTTTCCATCCTCAAAAGCACACCGTTAGTTCTTATGTCGGATGCCCTGGTTGATGTCCCGTACCGACTGAAGTCTGCGTGCTTGCGCGGAGGGCGACGACTGGCGTACGGGCTGGTTTTACTGAGTGCAGCTATTGGTTTGTTTTGTTTTGTCAGTAATGCCTGGATCGCCCTGACGGCCCGTACGAAGACCTACGCATCGGTACACTACATTCCCAAAAATGAAGTCGGTCTGGTGCTGGGCACGAGCCGCCGATTGCGCAACGGCCACGAAAATCCTTATTTCAAGCAACGCATACGGGCTGCCGCCACCCTCTATCACGAAGGGAAAGTCAAGCACCTGATCCTGAGCGGCGACAACCGCACGGTCTATTACAACGAGCCGGCCGACATGCGCCGGGCTTTGGTAGCGCTGGGCGTACCTACCTCGGCCATCACGCTCGACTACGCCGGGCTGCGCACCCTCGACTCGGTGGTGCGCTGCAAGGAAATCTTCGGGCAAGACCGCGTGACGATCATCACGCAGCGCGACCACGCTGCCCGGGCGCTCTACCTGGCCCGCAATCACGGTTTGCAGGCCATTGCCTTTGCGGCTGATTCTCCTCCCAAAAAAGCCCCCCGCCAGGAAGTGCGCGAATGGCTGGCCCGCTGCAAGGCCGTGCTCGACGTGCACGTGTTGCACGCCCAACCCCGCTTTTTGGGCCGGGCCGAAACGGTGCGCATCTGAGGGCTGCGCCTCTGCGTAGGCATCCACATGAACACGGACTACGAAGTGGCCATTGTGGGCGGTGGCCTGGCCGGGCTGACCTTGGGCGTACAGCTTCAGCAGGCGGGCGTGGCCACCGCCATCTTCGAAAAAAAAGCCTATCCTTTTCACCGCGTCTGCGGCGAATACATCTCCCTCGAATCCTGGGACTTTCTGGTGCGGCTCGGCCTGCCGCTGGCCGACCTGCACCTGCCCCGCATCCGGCGGCTGCGGCTGTCGTCGCCGCGGGGGCGTGTGCTGTCGCGACCCCTCACGCTCGGGGCTTTTGGCATCAGCCGCTACACACTTGATCACCTGTTGGCCCAGCGCTTTCGGGCATTGGGCGGCGCGTTGCACGAGCGCTGCACCGTCACGGAGGTGACCTACGAAGCCGATACGTTCACCCTGACCATGCCCGGGCAAACCGTACGAGCCCGCGTGGTGGCCGGAGCTTTTGGCAAGCGGGCGGCCTTCGACCGGGCCCGCAACGCCCGGGCCGACCTGCCCGCCCGCAACTACGTGGGCGTTAAGTACCACCTGCGCAACGATTTGCCCGCCGACGTGATCGAACTGCACAACTTCCGGGGCGGCTATTGCGGCCTCTCGCAAGTAGAAGACAGCAAGGTATGCTGCTGCTACCTGACCGACGCAGCCAGCCTGCGCCG
>DAIMZG010000262.1:1280-2646 GCA_036734065.1 Catalimonadaceae bacterium | reverse complement strand
GGGTCAGGATGCCTTCGGTCACCACCTCGATCTGCGTGCGCGGCCCCACGCGCGTATCGAGGCGCACGCGGTAGCCCACCGAAGCGCCCACGGGTTCGTGGCGTTGGCGGGCCAGTTGGCGGGCCGCAGCCCGGGCGGCCAGCCGTCGGGGTTCGAGCATGATGATTTTTTGCCCCGATAGCCAGGGGGCATCGCTCAGGATCAGGGGAACGCGGGTGGTTTTGCCCGCCCCCGGCGGCGCTTCGAGTACCACGGACGGGTGCGCAGCGAGGGCCTTGCGCAGGTCTTCGGCCAGTTCTTCGATGGGTAGGGACATCGTTCAAAGATAACAGGAGTACGCACTCACATCGCCGGGCATCCCTCCAAGGGTTCTGTATAAACGTTGAACGAAACCCTTGGAGGGTTTTTGGGGGTGTATAGTAGGACTGGCGTAATTCCTGGATAAGTAGGCCAACCCAAGCGGACACCGTGGCCGGCTCCCGGTAGTTCTGTGTAAAAACTTACCCGAGCGCGTGTGATTTTTTCTCCGGAAAAAACCATTGTTTGCCAGTCATTTATATTTTGAATACTTATTTAATGAATTGTTATTAAGCATACGGTAGCCGACGAATATCGAATTTTTTATATTTTCAGGTGATTTTTCACGGAAAACTAACCTAGATCGCGTACCTTGCTTATGCTTTTTGATTCGTCCCCGAGGGTGTGCGGATCTGTACAGACGGTTGCGACTCGAACCACCACCGAGCGGCGCGCTTCACATTATTATCTGAATATTCATTCACAGCGCACGGTTTAGCCTATGCCCCACCGACTTCTACTCGCGTTTTTTTTCTGGTTGATTTACTGGCCGGCCCAATCGCAAGGTGTGCCGGCCGACACTTCGCAACTGCGCTTCTGGGGGCAGCGCTGGCAGGCCGAATACATACAACAACGCAGCTATGCCGATTCGCTGGCGCAGGCGCGGGGATTGCTGACTTTCTACGCCGACAGCACCACCGCCTTCGAACTGCAGGCCTTCGATTCGCTGGGACAGCCCCGCTATTTCCAGACCAACAACCAAGAAGCAGCCCTCACCCACCGCGTCACGGCACTGCTGCCCGGCGGCACCTCGGGCCTGGCGCTCGACGGGTCAGGGCAGGCCGTTGGCATCTGGGACAGCGGCCCCATCCGGCACACGCACACGGAGTTTGGGCCACGCGTCACCTTCGGCGACGGCAGCAGCCAACAAGCGGCCGCAGGGTCTTTTAGCAATCACGCCACCCACGTGGCAGGTACGGTGGGCGCGGCAGGGGTGTGGGCTTCTGCCCGCGGCATGGCTCCTCAAGTGGACCTACGCAGCTTTGACTGGAACAATGACCTGAGTGAG
>DAIMZG010000262.1:0-1180 GCA_036734065.1 Catalimonadaceae bacterium | reverse complement strand
TGCACTACGTCTGGACGGGAATACAATGGGATACCAGCACGGCCGTGCGCCCTACCGATGGCCCCTACGATTGCCTTTCGGCGGCGGCCGTGGCCAAAAACGTGCTGACCGTGGGTGCCGTCCACAAGCAACCCAACTATACGGGGCCGGGCAGCGTGCAGATGAGCTTTTTCAGCAGTTGGGGACCTACCGACGACGGCCGCATCAAGCCCGACCTGGTGGCAGCGGGGGTCTCGTTGCTGTCGGCTGCTTCTACAAGCAATACCAGCTACCAGTTTCTGAGCGGTACGTCTATGTCGGCCCCGGGTGTGGCGGGTGCACTCGCTTTGTTGCAGCAACGCTACCAACAGCTCCGGCCCGGGCTGCCGTTGCGGGCGGCTTCGCTCAAGGGGCTGGTGCTGCACACGGCCGACGAAGCCGGCGACCACCCAGGCCCAGACTACCGCTTCGGTTGGGGCTTGCTCAACGCCACCCGGGCAGCCGATTTTCTGGTCGGCCTCGACGGCGATCACCACCTGCGCGAAGCGCACCTGACCTCCGGCCAGGTGTTCGAACAACCTTTATTTACTGACGGCACCGAGCCGTTGCGCATCACCCTGAGTTGGACTGACCTGCCCGGTACACCCCCGTCCGCCGCGCTCAATCCTACGCAGCGCATGCTGGTGCACGACCTCGACGTCCGGCTGGTGGGCGAAAATGGCACCGCCCATCAACCCTACGTCCTCGACCCGGCCCAGCCCGCCGCCGCGGCTACGACGGGCGACAACTTTCGGGACAATATCGAGCAGGTCTATCTGGCCGCCGTGCCACCGGGACGCTACACGGTGCGCGTCACCCACAAGGGCACGCTGGCCAGCCAAGGGCAGGCCTTCTCACTGCTGATCAGCGGGGCATACGTGGGGGCCAACTTCTGCGCAGCCACCCCGAAGCTACAGGGCGAACTGCTCTTCGGCGAGGGTTGGCAAAGCCTGGCGGTGTCGGATACCAGCGCCACGCCGTACTGGCATTTTCAGGCGGAGGCCGGCCGGCGCTACGCCTGGGCAGCCTGCGGCGCGCCTGCGGGCACGCAGTTGCGGCTCTATCGCGACAGCCTGCTTGCTAAGACCGTAGCCGTCGGGGACAATTGTCCGGACTTTGACGATCCTAACGGCTGGATTTGCCCCCAGACGGGCACCTACTA
>DAIMZG010000261.1:0-2658 GCA_036734065.1 Catalimonadaceae bacterium | reverse complement strand
CCACGACGTAGAGCCAGTCGCGCACGTTTTCGCCCTTGCCGTAGATGGGCAGGGGCTTGCGGTGCTGGATGTTGTGGATGCAGAGGGGGATCAGCTTTTCGGGAAACTGGTTGGGGCCGTAGTTATTCGAGCAGTTGGTGATCACGATGGGCAGGCCGTAGGTATTGTGGTAGGCCCGCACGAAGTGGTCGGAACTGGCCTTAGAGGCCGAGTAAGGCGACTGCGGGTCGTAGGGCGTAGTTTCCACAAAGAAGGTGGCCGGGTCGTGCAGTGAGCCATAAACCTCGTCGGTCGAGATGTGGTAGAACAAGCGACCTTCGGCCTGACCGGCCCAGCAGCGGCGCGCCGCGTTGAGCAGATTAACCGTACCGACCACGTTGGTAAGCACAAAGTCGAGCGGGCGGGCAATGGAGCGGTCCACGTGCGACTCGGCCGCCAGGTGCACGACGGCGTCGAAGCCGTGCGCATCGAAGAGCTGCTCGACGAAGGCCGCGTCGGTGATGTCGCCCTTGACGAACGTGTAGTTGGCGGCCTGCTCCACATCGGCGAGGTTGGTCAGGTTGCCCGCGTAGGTGAGCGCATCGAGGTTGAAAATCTGGTACTGCGGGTAGCGCTCGACGAACAGCCGCACTACGTGCGACCCGATGAATCCGGCCCCGCCGGTGATGAGTATTTTCTTGTCAGTCATACAAAACTTCTGTCAAAAGATGATCAGACCACCCAGCGGCCCTGGGCCTTGAGCACTTGTTCGATCACGTCGCGGACGGCCATGTGCCCGCCCGGGTTGGGTGAAATGTATTTGCAGATGGCCTTGATCTCTTCGACGGCGTCGGCCGGGCAGCAGGAAAGCAACCCGGGGCGCTTGAGGATGTCGTAGTCTTGCAGGTCGTCGCCCATGTAGAGCACATTGTATTCGCGCAGGCCCAGCTCGGCATCTTGCAGCACTTGCTGGTAGCGCGCCATTTTGTCCGTCACGTTCAGGTAGATACGGCGCATACCCGTGGCTTCGAGGCGTAGGCGGATGCTCTGCTGGTTGCTGCTGGAGATGACCATCACGTGGTAACCCGCCCGCACGGCCAGCGAGAGCGCATACGTATCGCGGACGTTGAAACGTCGGGCCTGTTCGCCCGTGTCGAGGGCCAAGATTGAGCCGTCCGTGAAGACGCCATCAATATCAAAAATGAAGGCGGTAATAGTACTAAAAGAAGGTTCCTGATTAGTCATGAGAATTGCGTACAAATGCCGGGTGTGAAATTAAGACCTCGCGGCGATACTTTCGGATAAAAGCTGGTAAATCTCTGCGGTTCGGGATTCCATCCGGGATTCCATCCGGGAAGAACTTCGGGGCTGCTCCCGCAGGAAAGCCAGGTGGCGGGCAATAACGGCCGTATCGCCCCGGCGGGCGGGGCCGGTCTGGGCTACTTGTGGTCCCAGCCGAAAGGCTTTGAGCACGGTTTCGCGCACCAGCGGCTCCAGCCACTCGAACCGCATATCTTCCGCTGCCAATATTTCTTCGGCCAATGTCCAGAGGTGGTTTGTAAAATTACAGGCCATCACGGCCGCTACGTGCAATGTGCGCCGCTGCGCCGACGACACCACCGCCGCCGTACGACTCAGTTGGTGCGCCAAGGTGAGTAAGCGCGTTTCGGTGGGGGTATCGGAACCTTCTACCAGAAAAGGAATGGTATCGAAAGCAACCGGATGCGCACGGCTGAAGGTCTGGAGGGGGTAGAACACACCGTGCGGCACCCCGAGGGGGGCCAGCACCGACAGGCCCACGCTGCCCGAAGTGTGCGCGACCAAGGCCCCCGGCGGCAGGCGCAGCCCGGCCACCACATCGGGCAGGGCATCGTCGGAAACGGCCAGCAGCACCAGGTCGGCCCGCAGATGGGCAAGGTGCAAGTCTGTCCGCGCTTCGGCCCCGACCAACCGCGCAGCCAGGCGCTGGGCACTGTCGAGCGAACGGCTGCAGACGGCCACGAGGATGTGTCCCTGCCGGGCCAGGTACGGAAACAAGTGGTGGGCCACGTTGCCCGCCCCCACGGCTACAATACGCATACTGAAGAAATTGTTATTCCCAGCGAAAGGTACTTATTTAAAAATCTATTCATTTAAGAGGCCCTCCGCCTCAAATCCTCAACGGCATGAACATACTCGAAATTCGTCAGGTGACCAAGCAGTACGCGGCGCACCGGGCACTGGATGGCGTCAGCCTCGACGTGCCGCAGGGCGCCATTTTTGGTCTGCTCGGCCCCAACGGTGCCGGTAAAACGTCGCTGATCCGCATCATCAACCAGATCACCGCTCCCGACGAAGGCGAAATCTATTTTCAGGGTGAAAAGCTGGCGCCTCACCACATTGCCCGCATCGGCTACTTGCCCGAAGAGCGGGGTCTTTATACCAAAATGGCCGTGGGCGAACAACTCATCTACCTGGCGCGCCTCAAGGGCATGTCGCGGGCAGTCGCCGTCGAGCGTCTGCGCCAGTGGTTCGAGCGCTTCGAGATGAAGGGCTGGTGGAAAAAACAGGTCTCGGACCTTTCAAAGGGGATGCAGCAGAAGGTACAGTTTATTGCCACCGTACTGCACGAGCCGCCGCTGATTATCCTCGACGAACCCTTTACGGGCTTCGACCCGGTGAATGCCAACCTGATCAAGG
>DAIMZG010000260.1:0-2677 GCA_036734065.1 Catalimonadaceae bacterium | reverse complement strand
GTTGGGCCGTTGTGCCCGCTACGAGCGTGTCGGGCCCGGCCTCCAGCCGGATAAAGTCCTGATGGGCGCTAAAGGGAGCCGCCATCCGGAAGTGCCAAACGGCCCCCTCGGGCGCGACGGCCTGGGCGAAGGATGCAGAGACCGACCCAAATAAGATAAGAATCAGGTATAAATATTTCATGATAAAAACTTTATATGAATGCTTTGCCGGAATCTTAAATGCTGTTAAAGTAAAATATTTTCTTAAGTTTACAAGCTTTCATAAAGACGATCTTTGGCAAAAAGGTAAAATCGTAGGGATGTGGGAATGTGTAGATGGGGAATGTGCGGATGCGATTTCCGTAGAGACGCGATTCATCGCGTCTGATCCGAGTATCCACCGCGTCTGATCCGGGTATCCACCGCGTCTGATCCGAGTATCCACCGCGTCTGATCTGAGTATCCACCGCGTCCAAATCCAGCCGCAAGAAGGGCGATGTGCGGAATCGTAACGCTGCGTATATTTGCTGGCTATGATCCTCCAGCTCGAACCCACGCTCGACGACGCCCGCACGGCCGACATCACCACCGCGCTGCAGCGCATTGGCTACCAGACCACCCCCGTACGCACCCAGCACGGCCACTACCTGGTGGGCATCGGCAAGAAAGAATTCGACATCCGCCAGATCGGCCAACTGCCGGGCATCGCCGACATCCACATCGTCTCGGACGAATACAAGCTCGTGTCGCGCAAGTGGAAGGTGCAGCCCACCGTCCTCGACCTGGGCGACGGCGTACGCGTTGGCGAAGGCCACCTGGCCATTGCGGCCGGTCCGTGCTCGATCGAGAGCGAAACCCAACTCGAAAGCACGGTGGCCCACCTGCGGGCGCAGGGCGTCCGCCTCATGCGCGGGGGAGTGTTCAAACCCCGTAGCTCGCCCTACTCTTTCCGGGGGCTGGGGCTGGAAGGGCTGCGGATGTTCTACGAGGCCTGCCGCCCGCACGGCATCAAGATCGTCACGGAGGTGATGCAGGTATCGCAAATTGACGAGATGGCCGACTACGTGGACGTTTTTCAGGTGGGGGCGCGCAACACCCAGAACTTCAATTTGCTCGACGAACTGGGCAAGGTGGACAAGCCCGTGCTGATCAAGCGCGGCATTTCGGGCACCATCGAAGAGCTGTTGCAGTCGGCCGAATACGTGTTTTCGGGCGGTAACGAGAAGATCATCCTCTGCGAGCGGGGCATCCGCACCTACGAACGGGCCAGCCGCAACACGCTCGACCTCAACGCCGTGCCCATCCTCAAAGAAAAGTCGCACCTGCCCGTGCTGGCCGACCCCTCGCACGGCATCGGCCTGCGCGAATACGTCGAGCCGATGGCCCTGGCGGCGATCATGGCCGGGGCCGACGGGGTGCTGGTCGAAGTTCACGAACGGCCCGAGCGGGCCCTCTCCGATGGGCAGCAGACCCTCAACTACCCCGAAGCCGAAGCCCTCTACCAGAAGCTCCGGGCTGCCTTTGCCCTGCGCGAGTCGTGGTGAGCTGGGCAACCAGCCAAGGGTGCGATGTGCTTTGATATTCAGCTAAATAGCCTGTGTGGGCTGCCGAGGGCTGGCTAGCAAAAGCCAGCCGCGTGGGTTATGAAAGTTGCACGAAGGAATGGACAGGGTTTTATTTGTGCTGCGAAATCGTACTTTAGCACTAAAAACCTACACCCCCCATGACCCTACGCACCATTTTATTGAGTAGTGCCCTGTTTTTTTGCTGGGCCTGCGGCAGCACCGCCACCGACGAATCGCAGGAAATCAGCCTCGAAATGCGCGACGAGATGCTCTTTGAGGGCAGCAACTCGCTGCAAACCCGCGTGGAAACCAGCGCCGAAGAACTGGCCAGCAAAATCGGTGTGGCTCCCGACCAGCTCAAAAAAGTATCGCTGCGTGCGGCCACCTTCCGCATGGACGCCGCCGATGTGGAACTGACCGAAAGCCTCTTGCTACAAATTGTCAGCGACGATCAGCCCATCCGGAGCCTGGGTACGCTCAGCCCTTTGTCCGACCCGTCGGCTTTGGAACTAAATTTGCCAGAGGATACCGACATCTTGCCTTACCTCCGCGATGCGGGCGCCACCTGGGTGCTTGACCTCAACCTCAGCGAAGACCGCGCGGAAGAAATGCAGGTGACAGGCGTACTCAAACTGCGCGTAACGTACAGCAACTAATCCACCTCCAATTATTTACCTTCTAGCACACCCGTATCATGAACCACCTTCGTAACATTTTTTCGCTGCTCGTAGCCCTACTTTTTATCGTGCCCTTGGCGCACAGCCAATCGGACGACCCCGGCGACAGGCTGGTGGGCGTATGGCAGCCCAGCAACGGACGCAGCTACGTTAAGATTGACAAAATCGGCAACAAGTACTACGGCAAGGTTGTCTGGCTCAAAGAACCCAACGACGAGAAAGGCAACCCGCGCGTGGACGAAAACAACCCCGACAAAAGCTTGCGCTCGACGCCCCTGAAGGGCTACCGCCTCCTCAAAGACTTTGTGTACGACGAGAAGGAAGGCATCTGGAAAGATGGCACCATCTATGACCCCAACAATGGTACGACGTACAACTGTAAAATCGAGCTTAAAGAAGAGAACACCATCGAAGTGCGGGGCTTTGTGGGGGCCGCCGTGTTCGGCCGTACCGACA
>DAIMZG010000259.1:0-2698 GCA_036734065.1 Catalimonadaceae bacterium | reverse complement strand
CGGCGAATGGTGGCCCGGACGACTTCGTGGATGTCCACGTACGCTTTGGTGGTTACTTCGCCCGCCACGACCACTAGCCCCGTCGTGACCATCGTTTCGCACGCCACGCGCGAATCGGGATCCTGGGCCAGCATGGCGTCCAGGATGGCGTCGGAGATCTGATCGGCTATTTTGTCGGGGTGTCCTTCCGAAACTGATTCGGAAGTGAATAAATAGGGCATAGGGTATTGTTTTCAGTGAATGACGCAATGCCTGCGACGAATGCGCGGCAATTTAGGGTTTCTACGAAAGATTTTCAGCGGCCGAGCAGAAAAATGGCTGGGCGCTTGTGTAGGTCAGGTGTTTGCTGCCGCCACTGTCGGATGGGCAGGGTGCGCACCAGGGCGTCGGGGGCCGTCAGGTCGGCGGCTATGCACAAGTGCGTATCTGGTTGGCACGTGGCCAGCAGCGTGGCCAGCAATGCTTGGTTGCGGTAGGGCGTTTCGATGAACAGTTGCGTTTGCCCCGTGCGCTGCACCGTACGTTCCAGTTGCTGAATGGCCCGCTGGCGCGCACCCCGCTCGATGGGCAAATAGCCGTGAAAAACGAAGTCCTGCCCGCTGAAGCCCGAGGCCATCAGGGCCAGCAGTAGCGACGAGGGCCCCACCAGCGGCACCACCGGGCAACCCTGCGCGTGGGCCCAGGCCACCGCCCGCGCGCCTGGATCGGCCACGCCCGGACAGCCCGCTTCCGACATCACGCCCACAGATACGCCGTTCAGGAGCGGGGCTAGCAAGCCGGGCAGGTCGGCATCGGGTGTGCGCTGACTTAGTTCGGCCATGTGCAAGGCTTCGATCGGACGGCCCAAGGCCCAGTCGCTGAGGTGGCGGCGGGCAGTACGCACGTTCTCGGCCAGAAAGTGCGTGAGCCCGCGGGCCGTATCGAGCACCTGGGGGGATAGTACCGCGGCGGCCGTGCCGGGCAACAGGGGAACGGGCAACAAGTAAAGCGTACCGAAGGGAGTCACTTAAAAAAGGCGTCAGATTGACCTGTCCACCGGGAGATTGCCCCCGATGCAGGCCTGCAACTTACGCAAAATCCTAATTCACTCGTTCTACCCTTATCTGGCTCAGGCTTTTGATGTGTCTTCGGCCTGTGCGGTAATCGGTGGGCGTGATGACCAAAAGGCGCTCTTTCATTTGGGCGGCCGATTGGCCCGCTTTGCTGGTCACCACAAAAACGTGGTCGCCAGTAGGGGCATTGAACAACTCGTTCCAGGAGTACACGACTTTGTAGCCATCGGATGCAATGAATACAAGATAAAACTCGCTGTACAGTTTGGGATTGCTTTCTTTGAGTTCGAGTGTGTCGAGCAGTTCTTTCAGCAAAATACCTTTCATCTGCCTGAGGGTATCGCGCGGCTCGCCTTTGTGATTGGTAATAATCAAGTCGTCAATCTGCTGAGAGGAATAATTGTCCAGGTCGGATAGTTTGATTTCTAGCTCTTTTGATACCTGGCCAGTAACCACAAATTTATCGGTAGTGCGCACAGATTGTCCAAGAGCCAATCCAGCCCACAAAAGGAGTACAAAAACTATCTTTGTCATATTAAATCGATCAGAACCTCCTAGCTAAAGAGAGCGCTGCTTGAAGGCTGTTGCTTCCTGACGATAAATGGGTACCAGCATCCCTTCGTGTTCGTCGGTGGCGTGCGAAACCGTCGGCAGGTGCGGCACCTCCATTTCAAAAATTGTTTCTTGCAACGAAGAGGGTCGGTACTCCACTTGGGTGCCTAATTTTTGAGCGGCGATCTGCGCCATGTACAGGCCGAGGCCTGATCCCACCGAGCGCTCTGAGCCCTTAAAAAACATGTGAAAAATCTTGCCGGCCAGGTCGGGATTTATGCCGATGCCGTTGTCGGAGACGCGCAGCAGAAAACCCTTTTTGCGCATACAGACCTCTATTTTTAGGTAGCTACTTCTGTCTTCCTCCCGAAACTGAACCGCGTTTTCAATCAGGTTGTGCAGCACAATCTCAATCAGGTAAGGATCAGTCTGGTACACGGCTTCCACGGGGACGATCACTTCGGTTTTGAGTCCGTACTGCGCGTCGAGCTGCGTAAAATTCCGCTCCATAATCTGCCCGATAAAATCCGCCAGGCTAAGGGCCACCGGGCTACACTGGTGTTTTTTAAGGACGTCTATTTTGATCAGCCGATTGAGCGAGTAGCTCATTTTGTTGGCGGTCTTTTGTACCATCTCGATGTACTGCGCGGCTTTGGGCTCTACGCGGTCGAGCAGGGCTACCGAGCAGAGGCCCGCGATGGTGGCAATCGGCCCTTTGAGGTCGTGCGAAGCGCGGTACATAAACGTGTCGAGCTCACCGTTGGCCGAGGCCAGGTCGCGGTACATCACGTCCATGGCTTTTTCGCTGTCCTCTACACGCTGTTCGAGCAGGCCCGTGTAGGTGGTGAGCATGGCATTTTGCTGCTCAATTTTTTGCTGTGCCCCTTCCAGTCGCTGATTGCGCTCCTCGATGGCGTCGCGCTGGCGCTCAATCTGCTGGTTCTTGACGAGCAACTCGCGCGTGGCGCGGCGGCTGAGCAAATAGCGGCTGTAGATCAGGGCGGCCAACAGCAATAACAGGATGGCCGTAATGACAACCGCGTACATAATGACCTGCCGCCGCTTGAGCGACAGCTCGTTGATCTCCCGGTCTT
>DAIMZG010000258.1:0-2723 GCA_036734065.1 Catalimonadaceae bacterium | reverse complement strand
TGTAGATCAGGTCTTTGGCTTCGTGCCAGCCGAGGTATTCGAGCATCATGGCACCAGAGAGGATCACCGACCCGGGATTGACCTTGTCCTGGTTAGCGTACTTGGGGGCTGTGCCGTGGGTAGCTTCAAAAATGGCACTGCCTTCGATGTAGTTGATGTTGGCACCGGGCGCAATGCCGATGCCCCCCACGATGGCCGCCAGCGCGTCGGAGATGTAGTCGCCGTTGAGATTGAGCGTAGCCACGACAGAATACTCGTCGGGGCGAAGCAGGATTTGCTGGAGGAAGGCGTCGGCGATGGAGTCTTTGATGATCACCTTGCCTTCGCCGACGGCGGCGTCCTGGGCGTCGTTGGCAGCCTGGCTGCCCTGTTCGGCCAGCAGTTGGTCGTATTGCCGCCAGGTAAAGACCTGGTCGCCAAATTCGCGCTCGGCCAGTTCGTAGCCCCAGGTTTTGAAGGCCCCTTCCGTAAACTTCATGATGTTGCCCTTGTGGACGAGCGTCACGGAGGGAAGCTTCTGCTCGATGGCGTAGCGGATGGCGGCTCGCACCAGCCGCTCGGTGCCTTCGATCGAGACGGGCTTGATGCCCAGCGACGACGTTTCGGGGAAGCGAATTTTGTTGACATTCAACTCGTCGCGAAGGAACTTGTGCAGCTTGTTAGCGCCGTCAGTACCCGTCATGTATTCGATGCCGGCGTAAATGTCTTCGGTGTTTTCACGGAAGATGACCATGTTGGTGCGGTGCGGCTCTTTGACGGGCGAGGGCGTCCCCTCGAACCAGCGAACGGGCCGCACGCAGGCGTAGAGGTCGAGTTCTTGGCGCAGGGCCACGTTGAGCGAGCGGATACCCCCGCCGACGGGCGTCGTCAGCGGGCCTTTGATCCCCACCAAATATTCACGGAAAGCGTCGAGCGTGGCGGCGGGCAACCATTCGCCCGTTTGATTGAAGGCTTTTTCACCGGCCAACACTTCTTTCCACTGCAAACGACGACGGTCGCCGTAGGCTTTTTCGACGGCCGCGTCGAGCACACGCTGGGCAGCCGCCCAGATGTCCGGCCCGGTGCCATCCCCTTCGATGAAAGGAATAACCGGATAGTCCGGTACGTGGAGTTGTCCGGCTTCGATGGTGATTTTTTGTTCGCTCATGAGGTGGTGAGTAGTAGATTTTGGGGCCAGCGGAGCGCCGTGGGCACATGGCCTGTGCTGCGCAACGTGCGGCCAAAATAAGTCAATTTCCAAAGATTAGCCAAAGCAAGCCGGGCCGATAGGCCCCGGCCATCGCGAGGGCCAGTCTGGGCTCTAATACGTTGTTTTGCTTCGTTGTGACGGTTAATCGCGCTTCCAACCCCTACCAAGCCACTGGCGTCAGCCCGTGAGCGGCCAAATATTCGTTGGCTTGGGCAAAATGTCCGTTGCCAAACCAGCCGCCGCGCTCGGCCGCCAGGGGCGAAGGGTGCGCGGCCTTCAGCACCAAGTGCCGTTCGGGGTCAATGAAGGCACCCTTGCGCTGGGCATAGCTGCCCCACAGCATAAAGACAAGGTGCTCTTTTTCGCGGGCCAGGCGCCGGATAACGGCGTCAGTGAAGGTTTCCCAGCCTTTTTTCTGGTGCGACCCGGCCGTGTGCGCCCGCACCGTAAGGGTGGCGTTGAGCAGCAACACGCCCTGATCGGCCCAGCGCTCGAGGTTGCCCGACGTAGGGCGAGGCTGCCCGGTCTGGGCCTCCACTTCCTTGAAAATATTGAGCAGCGAGGGGGGGATGCGCACGCCGTCGCGCACCGAAAAGGCCAGCCCGTTGGCTTGGCCCGGCCCGTGGTAGGGATCCTGGCCGAGAATCACTACCCGCGTGTCGTCGAAGGAGCAGTGCTGAAAGGCGCTGAAAATCTCGCGTCCGGGCGGATAGACTTCGTGGGCCTGGTATTCGCTCTTGACAAACTGGACAAGTACCTGAAAATAAGGCTGTTCGAACTCTCCTTGCAGGTGCGTTTTCCACGAAGGCGCGATTTGTACGTTCATAGGTTGGTTTTTATAAGAAAAAAGGTGGTAATTAATGCGGATAGTTACCAGACCATACGGGTACCGGTATCTTCTTTTTCGAAAACGATTACACAGGGGTATCGGTCGAATAAACTAATAAAAGCCTGCCATCGTTACGAGTCCTTTAAAACCACCAAAAACCACAACCACGCATGGCTACGATCTTCCAAGTCACAGAAGGGGTCAAGGTGAGCGTCACCACGGAATATCAGCCAGAATATTCCAGCCCCGTGCAGTCGCACTACGTCTTTACGTACCGCATCGCCATCGAAAACAAGAGTGAATACACGGTGCAGTTGCTCGAACGGCACTGGCACATTCACGACGCCAACGGCTCGACGCGCGAAGTGCGCGGAGAGGGCGTGGTGGGCCAGCAGCCCGTGCTCGAACCGGGCGAATGCCACGAATACGTCTCGGGCTGTAACCTCAAGTCGGGCATGGGCAAGATGTACGGCAGTTACCAAATGGAGCGCGTGGTGGACGGCAAGCGCTTCGACGTGTGTATTCCGGCCTTTCACATGGTGGTGCCCTACAAGCTCAACTAAGTTTGCGCATACCCCCACGACTGGACCGTACGTTACGGACAAGTTCGCTTTACACCTATCGCCTTCGGACCTACGCCCGCTTTCTGTTGCGGGCGGGCAATGCCCATCGGCTACATTCGCCCTTCGCTTTTCAGTTGTACAG
>DAIMZG010000257.1:0-2730 GCA_036734065.1 Catalimonadaceae bacterium | reverse complement strand
AACCCGAAATTCTGACGGCGGGCGGCACCGACACGGCCGGGCTGCAACGCATGGGTAAGCGGGGTGCCATTGCCGGGGCGATTTCGATCCCGACGCGGCACTTGCACCAGGTGATCGAGATGGCCCACAAGGCCGATATTGCCGCGGCCATCGGGCTGTTGCAAGCCGCCCTGCGCACCTTCGATCAGTACGACTGGCAGCACGCCTGAGCGCAACATCACCCCCAAACCTCCGAGGTCTTGCACTTGGTAGCCCAAGAGACCTCGGAGGTTTTTTGTGACTAATTTCTCAGAAAATCGCGCTGAAGTAGCGGAGGTGGCTAGCGGTATTCGGGGTTTTCGAAGGCCCAGCGCGTGCCCTCTTTCCACGCGCCGGGCGTATTGCCGTAGCTGGGAAAGCCATTCTGGGACTTGAGAAGGGCAGCCAGGTGCAGCAGGTTGTAGGTCATGAAGGTGACGTTCCGGTTGGTAAAATTACTGTCAAACCCCACGGGTTGGTCGAGCGATTCTCCCTGCCATTCGGTGTCGCCGTAGCTGGGGCCGGGGCCAACCGACCCAATCCAGCCACAATCGGCTTGCGGCGGTACGGAGTAGCCAATGTGCTGCAGGGCGTACAAAATCCCCATGGCGCAGTGCTTGACGCCGTCTTCGTTGCCCGTCACCACGCAGCCGCCGACTTTGCCGTAATAGACGTATTGCCCTTTGTCGTTGGTTTGGCTGCTCATGGCGTAGAGCCGCTCAATGAGTTTCTGGGTTTCCGACGACTTTTCGCCTAGCCAGATGGGTGTGCCCACCACGAGGATGTCGGCCGCGATGATGCGCTCGAACAGTGCTGGCCACGCGTCGGCTTCCCAGCCGTGCTCGGTCATGTCCGGATACACGCCGGGGGCTACCGGGTGATCCACCAGCCGGATGTGGTCCACCTGAACGTTCTCTTGCGACATAATACGCTGCGAAGCCGCCATGAGTATAGCCGTGTGGCTGGTTTCGGGCGATTTTTTGAGCGTGCCATTGACAAATACGGCGCGCAGGTGGCTGAAGTCGGGCTTTTCCATGGGGAGGTGCTTGAAGGGGGAAAGCAAAAAATTATCGTGCAAAAAGGCGGCTCGGAAGCCGTCATCTTCAAGACGAAAAAAGCCCCGGGGAGGGTTCGGCACCGTTGGGAAGGCGGCTACTGCAAGACGGTACGCTCGATCAGCGAAGCAAAGAAGGCCTCGCCGTCGGTGTTGCCCAGCCAGGGGCCGACCGCGCGCTCGGGGTGGGGCATCAGGCCGAAGACGTTGCGCGCCGCGTTGCACACCCCGGCGATGTCGTCCACCGAGCCGTTGAGGTTGCCTTCACCGCCGGGGGTGCCGTCGGGCTGGCAATAGCGGAAAAGTACCTGATCGCGCTCCCGGAGTTGGGCCAGCGTGGCCTCGTCGGCGAAGTAGCGGCCCTCGGCGTGGGCCACCGGGATGCAGTACGGGCGACTGGGGTCGAGGCGAGCCGTCAGGGCCGAGTCCGTCGTAACGGGCCGGATGTAGGCATTGCGGCATACGAAGCGCTGGTCGCGGTTGCGCAGCAACGCGCCGGGCAGCAAGCCCGCTTCGGTCAGGATCTGAAAGCCGTTGCAGATGCCCAGTACGTAGCCCCCCGCCCGGGCGTGGGCCACCACGGCCTGCATAATGGGCGAAAAGCGGGCAATGGCTCCCGAGCGAAGGTAGTCGCCGTAGGAAAAACCGCCGGGTACCACCACCACGTCGGCTCCTTGCAGGTCGGTCGTTTTGTGCCAGAGCCGTACGACGGGCTGTTGCATCACCTCACCGAGGGCGTAGCACACGTCCTCATCGCAATTAGAACCGGGAAAAACGACTACGCCAAATTTCATGGCGCAAAGGTAAAATTTTCTGTGTGATAAGGCGCCAAGGTCGGCTCGGGTCCGCGTGCGGCACGAGGCTGCGGCGTTGTGCTGACCCCTCTGCGCCACATAAATGCGCTGCCTGCTAACTACTTGCGGCCGGGCGCGTTTGTAAGGCATGAAACCAACCGTCGTCATTGCCGGTGCCACGGGGTTTATCGGGCGCTGGTTTATCGAAAATTACAAGGATAAATACCGCTTTATCGCCCTTTCGCGGCGCAAACGCAAAATTGACCAACCCGATCCGGATGTCGAATGGCGCGAAGTGGAGCTGTATTCGCTCTCGAGTACATTCAACGCCATGCGCGGAGCCGATTACGCCATCTACCTGGTGCACTCCATGCAGGCTTCTACCCGCCTCAACCAGGGTTCGTTCGACAACACCGACTTGCTGTTGGCCGATAATTTTGCGCGGGCAGCCGAGCACAATGGGGTCAAGCAGATTGTTTTTCTGGGCGGCCTTTTGCCGATTGACGATCTCAAACTCTCGCGCCACTTGCGCAGCCGCCACGAAGTGGAGCAAACCCTCAGCTCGCGCACGGTACCGCTGACGGCCTTGCGGGCGGGCATTGTGGTGGGGCCGGGAGGCTCGTCGTTTCGCATCATCGAAAAGCTGGTGCGTCGCCTGCCGGTCATGATCTGCCCCAAGTGGACGCAGTCGCACACGCAGCCCATCGGCCTGCACGACATGCTCAAGATGATTGATTACTGCATCGGCAACGAAGAAACCTACGACCAAACGTTCGACGTGGGCGTGCCGCAGGTGACTACCTACATTGACATGATGCGCACGGTGGCCGACCTGATGGGTAAAAAGCGGCGCATCTTCACCGT
>DAIMZG010000256.1:0-2732 GCA_036734065.1 Catalimonadaceae bacterium | reverse complement strand
CTGTTGACAATCACGTGCGAGCGGGTGCGCTCTCCGTAGTAAATGCGCGGCTGCGCAAGCTGTAGCCGCTCATGACTGGCCACGGGCGGAATATCGCGCATCAGAAATGCGGGCAGACCCTGCTGCGTAAACTCGTTGACGCTGGTAATAGCCACGCCAAAACCATGAGTATATTTAAATCGGCGATTAACGAAAGTCTGGCTTTTGCCGGGCAAGTTGTCAATTTCCATTTCCCGCACGGCGATCATCACCTGTTGGTAGTCGTCGCCGAGGCGGTAGCGATCTACGTCCACGTCGCCAAATTCGTAGTAGAGCCGAATTACCTGAAACTGGCGAAACACATCGCTCAGTGCCCGCCAGTCCCAGAGGCGGATATTGCTCAGTAGCTGCCGATTGTCGCTGACCGTCTGGCGGTCGAAACGCTGATCCGTTTCAAACTGACGGTCTTCTACATCGGTCAATCCGAAACCTTCGCGCGTATATTTGATATTGTTGGCGATGAAAGGCGCCTCGAAAGTAATCTCGTTCGGCTCGACGCGCAACGCCTGCACGGCCCCGGGCAGCAACCCGATAGTCAGCACCCACCACACACCCAAAGCACCAGCCACCATCCCCAGGGCTACGGTATGCGGCTGTCGGGTAGGGATACGCCAGCGATAGGGCAGGCGGCTCAGCCAGCGATGCGCCATCGGCAGCAGCATAAACAAACCCGCCAGGGCCAGCAACCCGGCCATCGCCACGCGGGCGGGCAAGCGCACGTACGTATCGGTCCAGCCCGGCCCGTACACGGCACCCCAGGGAGAAAAAAGCAAGTGATAGCGCTCTAGCCACTGCCCACCGGCCAGCACCAGCAGCAAGGCCCCAATGGCTACGTACAGGGCCCGAAGCGAAATGTGCGCATCAATGTCGTAGATCGTAGGCTCGCGTAACGAATACTGGCGGCTTCCCTCCTGCCGCAAATACACGGCGGCGATGGTGGTTACCAGCGCGATGAGGCTGAGCACCGTCAGCAGCCCGTACACCTGATCGAGCAGGGGCAGGGTAAACAGGTAGAACCCCGCATCCAACCCCAGGAAAGGCTCGGTGACGCCCGCCTCGGCCCGATACCACCACTGCAACAGGGGCAGCCAGCGCGTATAACCCCAGAAAGCCCCCACAAAGGCCCCCACGCCCAGCGCCACCCAACGGTAGCGCCGGCGGTACGCCGACAGGGCCAGCGTCAGCAAAAACATCAGCATTGCCCCCAGCAAAGCCCCGGCCGCACCCAGGGCAAGTTGACCCAGCACCACCATCCAGAAACGCGAGGCATAGCCCAGTGCTTCGAACCACAACAGTTCTCCCCAAAAGTCTATGTACTGAAAAAATACGATGGTCAGGCCGGCAATGCCGAAGCCTAGCCACTGGGTGGGCGCGTGGCGGCGACGAAACCCCCGGAAAAGTGCCGTGCCCGCTAGGGCCAGCATAAGGACG
Organism: Catalimonadaceae bacterium; assembly: GCA_036734065.1. Lineage (GTDB taxonomy): Bacteria > Bacteroidota > Bacteroidia > Cytophagales > Flexibacteraceae > DAIMZG01. Next base: position 1,262 of record DAIMZG010000256.1, on the reverse strand, counting down.
AAAATAGCGGTGTACATAGATGTAAAGTAGCAACAGTCCGGCAACCTCCCGGATTGTTGGTGCATGATCGGTTACCGGGCCGCCAAAACAAAAATCCGGAAAATAAAATTTTAACTACCACCTTTAGTTCACCAACGTATCTGCACAAAATAGCCCGGCCCCATTCCTTCCAAGATGGCTTTCTCCCGTTTCAGCAAGTTGCGTCGTGACCGTAACTTCTACCTTTTTCTGCTTGATCTGGTTATGATGGGCGTCCTTAGCCTGAACTTGTTCCTGATTATTTTTGATTTTTTCTTCGAAAGACAAATCTTACAGCAATTTCTTTCGGCCCAGACCCCTGCTTTCTACCACTGGTACCTCACTGAAATTAATGCGCACTTTGAAGCCATTGACCTGGTCTTCGTAGCCATTTTTCTGACCGAGCTAGCCATTCGGTGGGCCGTGGCCATCTACCAAGACCGCTACCACCGCTGGTTTTTCTACCCTTTTGTACATTGGTACGACGTGCTGGGCTGCGTCCCGATCGGCTCTTTTCGTTTTTTGCGCCTGCTGCGTGTCATCTCGGTGGTCTATCGCCTGCACAAGCTGGAGCTCATCAACGTTACACGTACTTACTTTTACCAAATTTTTTACAAATATTTTACGGTTCTCATCGAGGAGGTCTCCGACCGCGTAGTGGTCAACGTACTGGGCGATGTACAGAAAGAAGTACGCGCCGGAGCGCCCGTCGTAGATCGCATTCTGCGCGACGTAGTGCAGCCCAAAAAAGACGTAATCGCCCAGTGGCTATCGCACCGGGTGCAACGCGTAACCTCCCAGAACTACTCCCTTTACCGATCTGACATCCGGCACTACGTGCGGCGGCGCATCAACCGGGCCGTGGAAGAAAACCAAGAAATCGGCGCCATCGAGCGTCTGCCCGTTTTTGGCAGTTTCATCAAGGTGACCCTCGACCGGGCCATCAGCGACATTGTCTTCAACGTCATTGACGGGGCCGTCGAAGACCTGGCCGGGCAGGAAGACGGCGCCCTCATTCACGAAATTACCGACATTTTGCTGGAAGCCGTGCTGATTGAGGAGGAAGACGAAACCCTCAATGAGTTGGCCAAAGAGACCGTTTGGGAATCGCTCGAACTTATCAAAGCCCAGGTGAAAGTACGGGAGTGGCTGCTGCGCGACCTTGAGGAAAGCGAAGCCAAAAAAGTACGCCAAGAAGCGCTCGACCAAGCCCACAGCCGCATCAGATCGCAACGCCGCTGAGT
>DAIMZG010000255.1:0-2739 GCA_036734065.1 Catalimonadaceae bacterium | reverse complement strand
GGAAAATGCCAATACTGCGACTTTGCCGGTATTTGTCAGCGTGCCTAACGGAGTGCCCGGTCTGAGGAGGCTGGGGCTTGATGCGGAAGGCTGAGGGTGAAGGTGCTGCCCTGCCCAACGGTAGATGTCACCTCTACGGTAGCGTGTAATTTGTGGGCAAGTTGCCGGACGATGTACAGGCCCAAACCCGAAGAGGTCTCGCCGCCGGTGGGGCGATTGCCCAGTTGCTGAAAGCGTCGGAACATGCGCGATTGCATCTCGGGCGCAATGCCCGGCCCCTGATCGGATACCCACAGGCAGACGTGGGTGGGGGTTTGGCGCAGCCCGATTTCCACCCGGGTGCCTCCCGAAGAAAACTTGAGGGCATTGGAAAGCAGGTTGTCGAGGATGCGCCGCACGTACTGCAAATCGGTGCGGAGGGCGACCTCGTCGGGCGCGGCCAGCGTCAGGGAGATGCCCTTGCGCTGGGCGATGTCCTGGTAGGTAGCCAGCAGTTCTTCCAGGCAAGGGCGCAGGGGCAGGGGCTCGGGTGATATCTCCGGCACGGACGCTTCGAGGCGGGTGGTTTCCACGAGGGCGTCAATGAGGCGGTTGCCGCCCGTAGTAATGTCTTGCACCATGTGCAGGTAGTTTGCCTGCTCGGCGTTGAGCGGTCCGGACAGGAGCAGCAGGTGCATCATGCCATCCACGCGCTTGAGGGGGCCGCGCAGGTCGTGGGCCACCACGCCCATCAGGCCGTTGAGTTCTTGGTTAACCTCGGCCAACTCCTCGTTTTTCTCCTGGATGTGCCGAGTCTGGGTTTCGAGTTGCGCGTTGCGCTCTTCGATGAGTACGCGCTGCTGGCGGATGTCCTCGTTTTGCCGCAGCAAGCGGGCGTTGTAGCCTTGCGTCCGCCGTCGGCTCACGATCGCTTGGCCGCTGACCAACAACAGCATCAGGACCACCGCGCCCAGCAGGTAGCTCTGCCACTGCCTTTTTTCCAGTATTTCTGCTTGCAGGGCCTGGGTCTGCCGTAGTGCCCCGTTTTCTTCTTCCTTGAGCTGGGTTTGGTACCGGGTTTCCATTTCGGCCAGCAGGCGCATTTTTTGGTTACCCAGCAGGCTGTCGCGCAGGCTTTCGTAGCGCACCCGATAGGCCCACGACGAGTCGGGTTGTCCCCGGGCCATCAGCACCAGGGCCAAGTGGGCGTACAATTCTTCGAAGACTTCCGGAGAGCCGAGGGCTTGCGCTTGTGCGTAGGCGGCTTGTCCGTACTGCCAGGCGCTGTCGGGAGCCGACTGGTAGAGGTACGCTTGCGAGATGCCCAGCAGGTTGCGGGTCTTAACGCGTCGCGAAGGCTCGTGGCGCAGCAGTTGTGCCGAAGTGTGGTAGTAGGCAATGGCCTGGTCGTATTGCTGGCGGGCGAAAGCCAGCCCGCCCATGTTGTGGTAGACAATGGCCTGTTCGGGCAGATAGCCCTTGGCCTCGAAACTTGCCAGGGCCTCGCGGTAGGCGTTTTCGGCATCGGCCCACTTGCCGCTTTGTTTGAAGGTGATGCCCAGGTTGAGGTACTGGTTGGCCAGCCGGAGGGTGTCTTTGTTGACTCGCAGCAGATAGAGGGCTTGTTTGTAGTAGTTGGCAGCGTTGGGATAGTCGCGGCTCTTGCTGTAGATAATGGCGATGTTGCCTAGGATATCGGCCGTCTGGGCGTACTGATCGCGCTGGCGGGCAATGGGCAGGGCTTTCTGGTAATGGGCTAGCGCTGCGGGCAAGTCGCCGAGCAAATCGTAGGCAATGCCCATGGCATTGTAAAGGTCAATTTCGAAGGGGTGTCCGGTATCCTCCAGCACAGTGCGCGCGTGCGCAAACAGCCGGAGGGCCAGCGCGCTCTCGCCCGTCCAATTGAAGTTCCGGCCGATCGAAATTTGCAGCTTGGCCACGGACGTGTCGGGGCGCAGGGTAGGACGTATCTGCTCGGCCGAATCGAGCATCAACAGGGCTTCGGCACGCGCTTCGGCCTGGAGGTGCGCATAGGCGCTTTCCAAACAAGACTGATACCTACCGAAGGCCTCGGCCCGTTTGCCCGTCGCCTGCGCGCCCGCCGGACGGGCAGCGAAGATCAACAACAGGTTGGTTAACCAAAAAAAGAACGAATACCGCACGAATTACGATGGGTGTGATCACACGAAATTTGATAAAAATAGGATATTGTATATATGAGGCAAAAAACGTGACCAAATTCTGTTGACATCAACACAATCTTCTTACAGATTCCCCAAAAATATGCACAACTTTGTGCCCATCCGACGCCGTTCTCTACTAATCGTACATGCGCATGCACACCAAAAATCTGGGTTTCGAACCGCAAGAAATCGCTCGTATCAGAGCCGAGATAGCTGATAAGGGCCGCAACTTTCTACTCAACCACGAAGAGCCGCAGGGCGATGACTTTGCCCACTTCTGGTTTGTAGGTACCTACGAAGGTCAGGAGGTAATCTTCGACGCCGTACTCTACAGCCTGCGCCTGGAGCACAGCAGTAAGATCTACGAAATAGCCGACGAGCGCGCCGCTCAGCACTTTCCGCACTACGTACCCTGGGACATTCAGGAAACCGAAGACGGGGGCTTTGACTTGCCCGACGACCTGGACGAAGAAGTGGAGGCTTTCAAAGACGAAGTGATGGCCGAGTTGGAAGCCGAAGAGTCCGTCAAGGTACACGAACACGTGGACCTGGATACCACCTTCGACTACGGCATCGG
>DAIMZG010000254.1:1251-2743 GCA_036734065.1 Catalimonadaceae bacterium | reverse complement strand
CTTTTATTTTTTACAGGTACAGGAATGACCTACGCCGAAACGCTCGATTATCTCTACCGCAGTTTGCCGATGTACCAGCGCGTAGGGCAGGCGGCTTTTAAAAAAGACCTGACCAATACCCTAGCCCTGTGCGCAGCCCTCGGCGAGCCGCAGCGGCAGTTTGCCAGTGTGCACGTGGCGGGCACCAATGGCAAGGGCAGCACCTCGCACTTGCTGGCAGCGGCCTTGCAGGCGGCGGGCTACCGCGTGGGGTTGTACACCTCGCCGCACCTGCGGTCCTTCACCGAACGCATCCGCCTCAACGGTGCCGAGATTCCGGAGGCGGAGGTAGTGGCTTTCGTGGCCGCCCATCGACTGCTGTTTGAGCAGATACAGCCTTCTTTCTTCGAGATGACCGTCGCCTTGGCCTTCTGGTATTTCGCCCGGGAGCGGGTGGATATCGCCGTCATCGAAACGGGATTGGGCGGGCGGCTCGATTCTACCAACGTCGTGACGCCTGTCTTGTCGTTGATCACCAACATAAGCTTCGACCACCGGGAAATATTGGGCGACACGCTGCCCGCCATCGCCGCCGAAAAGGCCGGGATCATCAAGCCCGGCGTGCCCGTGGTGGTGGGCGAGCACCAGCCCGAAGTAGCCGACGTGTTTCGCCAGACGGCCGCCGAGCGGTCGGCCCCGCTCAGGTGGGCGGCCGACCGCTACGCCGTGCGGTCGCTGCACCCTACGCCCTCGCACCAACACTTTGCGGTGTACGCCCACAAGCAGCCCGTCGGCGACCCCTGGGCGCTCGACCTGCGCGGCGACTATCAGGCCCGCAACCTGCCGGGGGTGCTGATGGCCCTCGACGTGCTGGCGCAAGTGGGCTGGCCCGTGGCTGAGGCCGACCGCCGCCGGGGACTGGCCTCGGCCACCTCCCTGACCGGATTGCGGGGACGGTGGGAGATGATCGGCGAACGGCCGCTGGTGGTGTGCGACGTGGCCCACAACCCCGCCGGGCTGGCCCACACCATGGCCCAGTGTGCCCGGACGCCGCACCGCCGTCTGCACGTGGTGCTGGGCGTGGTGCGCGAAAAAGAATTGGCCGAACTGTGGCCGCTGCTGCCTCCGTTGGCCCAGTATTATTTTTGCGCGCCCGATGTGCCGCGCGCCTTGCCCGTGGCCGACCTGCTGGCCGCCGCCACGGCCGCCGGGTTGGCGGGCGCGGCGTACCCGGATGTGGCCCGTGCCCTGGCCGCTGCCCGCGCCGCCGCGCATCCCGATGACCTGATTTATGTGGGCGGCAGCACCTTCGTCGTAGCCGAGGTATTACCCGAAAAAATATTGGCATTGGTTGCGCCGCCGTCGTTATGACGTCGCGCGCAATGCGATGTGTAATACGATCCGCAACGGCAGGTAGAGACGTTGCATGCAACGTCTCTACGGCGGTGGCGATGGATTTTTTTGGGGGGCTGTGGTTGTCCTGCAACCAGACGTTGCGTTTTCAATCAGACGT
>DAIMZG010000254.1:0-1151 GCA_036734065.1 Catalimonadaceae bacterium | reverse complement strand
GTCTCTACGGCGATGGCCACGGATTTTTTTGGGAGGTTGTTGTTTTGAAACTAGACGTAGCGTTTCCAATCAGACGTTGCGTGCAACGTCTCTACGGCGATGGCGACGGTTTTCTTGGGAGGGTTGTTGTTTTGCAACCAGATGTGGTGTTTCCAATCAGACGTTGCGTGCAACGTCTCTACAATTTCGGAAAGGCGCTTTTCTTTGTGCTCATGTCTAGAAACAAACGCGTACGTTTTGCGGCCAATGAGGCTGATCCGCGCATCGTACAGCCCGGCAAGCCTATCTTCGAAACCATCCGGGGGCAATGGCACGCACAATTTTTCGAAAACGATCGCCCGCTGGTGCTCGAACTGGCCTGCGGCTACGGCGAATATACGGTCGGGCTGGGAGCTGCCTTTCCCGACCGAAACTTTGTGGGGGTGGACATCAAGGGCAGCCGCATCTGGAAGGGTGCTAGCCAGGCCCGGGCGTTGGGCCTGACCAACGTGGGTTTTTTGCGCATCAAGATTCAGCAACTGGCCGACTTGTTTGCCCCCCACGAGGTAGACGAAATCTGGATCACTTTTCCTGATCCGCGCCCCAAAGACCGCGACGAAAAACGCCGCCTGACGCACCCTCGCTTTCTGGCCCTGTACCGCACCGTGATGTGCCCCGATGGCTGGTTGCACCTCAAAACCGACAACGCGGATTTGTTCGACTACACCCTCGGGGTGCTTGGTGCCGAAAGCCCGCCCGCCCGCGACCTGAGCCTGACCCGCGACCTGTACGAGTCGGAACTGCTCACCGACCACCGGGGCATCCGGACGCGCTACGAGAAAATCTTTACCGCCCAGGGCTTTCCGGTGCACTACCTGCGGTGCCGGATTGGCCGTGCGTAGCCACGCGAGGTCACGTCGGGCACTACGCCGACGGTGCCGCCCAGCTTATCTTCACGGTGAGCAATAGGTCGGAATCTCGTCGTACGTCGGGGTGGACGACAAAACCATTTTTTCGGTAAAAATCGAGTGGCGAGCGGTACGGGGTGCCGTCGCTTCTCCGGTCGTTGGCGTGGTCAATGGCCCAGCCGTGCAAGGCGGTTTCGTCGGCTTTGGCCCGTGTCAGCAACTGGCTGCCTACGCCCCGGTGCTGGTAGTCGCGCCGGACGAGCA
>DAIMZG010000253.1:0-2750 GCA_036734065.1 Catalimonadaceae bacterium | reverse complement strand
CGGATCGAGGCTGCTGACCCAGCCGCACTGGTGCTCGGCGACAAAGTCGCTGAGGCTCACTTGGTCAGAAACCAGAACGGGTAATCCTTCATCGAGGGCTTCGGCCACCACTAACCCAAAGTTTTCCAGATAACTGGTCAGCACCAGCGCGTCGTATTGGGCCAGTGTCTGGTTGCGGTGAGCCGCATCCAATCGCCCCTTAAACCGGACGCGACCACTCAGGTTGGCTTTCTGAATCTGCACAGCCAACACCGTCTGGTATTGGTCGTCATCCTGACCAAAAATATCTAACCGTGTTCCTTTACAAACTGTGGGTGACAATTGCGAGAAAGCATCAATGAGTAAGTCAAGACCCTTCACCCGGTTAATCCGTCCCAAAAAGACGAGACGCAACTCATCCAGAACGGGTGCAACCTCTGCTGACGCAGGCTCTCCGGTAAAATGAATACCATTAGGGATAAATACTTTCCGAAGGGAAAGTCTATTCAATTGGGCCGTATCGTGCTCTATGGGGGTCGTAAATTGTACAGCCTCAGCCTGAGGCAAAAGGCGATCTTCGAAAAGCCAGCGGTGCAATCGTTTCGGTTGGGCAGAACGCTGCAAGGCATATTGATTGAGCATACCGTGGGGTGTGACTACGAGCGGAATATTGTGTTCACGCGCAAATGACATTCCACGACGAGAGAAATGATTGAACAGCGTATGTACATGAACAAGCTCAGCTTGCCGGAACTGCAACAAATAATGCTTGAGCATTTTGCTGTAGAAATACCGCTGCGACCAGCTTTGGGCAGGGGGCAAATAATGCACGCGCACGCCCGCCAGTTCTCGTACTACTACACCCGGATCGGCAAACAAGGGCCCATCGCCGTTCTGGTTGAGCGTAACCACGTCCACCTCGTAGCCCAGTTTCTGCACCAAGTATTCGGCCTGCTCGGCAATGCACTTGGGCGGGCCGCCGTAGAACCAGGCAGGTTTGTAGTAGGGGGTGACGTAAAGCAAGCGCATGACAGCCACGAAAGTAAGGATTTTTAGCGGGGGGGCGTCGCTTCTAGCTTGGCCAAGGCGGCCAGAAAGCGTGTGCGGAAGTGCTCGCCCGTGAAGTGCGCATCGTAGTGCTGGCGGCCCGCTGCACCCATGGCTTCGTACTGCGTCGGCTGTTGGGCAATGTCGGCCAGTACCGCCCCGAGCGTAGCGGGCTGGTTGTCGGCCAGCAGGCGACCCGTTTGTCCTTCCAGGATGATTTCTTCGGCGGGTTGCGCACGCAGCCCTACGCAGGCGCGGGCCCAGTACATGGCCTCCAGAAACACAAAGCCGAAGCCTTCGCGGCTGCTGGGAAAAACCAGTGCCCGGCATTGCCGATAGAAATGCGGCAAGGCCGCGTCGTCTACGTCGTCGAAATGCGTGACGTGCCCGTCGAGTTGGTGCGCCGCGATGAACGCCCGCACGGCGGGCACATCGTCGCCCCGGCCGATCAGGGCCAAGCGCAAGGGCACCTCAAACCCATCGGCAGCGAGTTGGGCAAAGGCACTGAGCAATTGCCAGTGTCCTTTGTAGGCATGTTTTTGCCAGAGGCGCGACACAAACAAGACGTACGGACGCGAATCGGCCAGCCAGGCCCGGTGGTGGGGCTGGGCGGGACCTTCCGCGAGTTGATAAAAACTGGCGGGCACGCCCCCTAGCAGGCACACGCGTGTTTTGTGCGCAAAGGCCGGATTGTGCCGCACAAAACGCTGGTAGGTATAGTCGGAGTTGCAAAGCAACAAACGGGCCCGCTGCAAGGCGCGGCGGTGGCGACCCACCACGGGTTGCCAGGCCTCTTCGTCGTGCAAGAACACTACCGTGGGCGGCAGCGGCAAAGGGCGCGGCCACAGGGCCAGCAGGCTGGCCACGCCCAGGTGGTCGAAGATCAGCCAGCGGTGGCGGCGACTCATCAGCCGGGCGAGCACCCGCCCGATAAGTTGCCAGCGTTTACCCTGGTAGTAGTGCGTCGGCTCATTCGCCACGGCTTCACCATAGAGCGAATGAACTTCGGGATTTGGCAGGGCCAGGGACATCAGGCGGGCTACGCGCGAAATGCCGCCCGCATCGGGCCGAAAGGCCACCGACACGAGCAAATCAGGCGGAGACGGTGGCACGGGGCGGGACGGATACGGGCGCAGGCATCGCCCGGCGTTTACGTTTGAAATAGCCGCTCATGAACACAAAAAAGCCAAACACGACGACCCCCGACTTGGTCATCTGGTTGAGGATGGTGGCCAAGTCCACTTCAGCCTTAACGGCGTAGAGGAATATGAAAGGTATCCAGAGCGGCAAGGTGGGATATTTGCGGGTTTTTTTGAAGAGGAATACGAGCACCCGGTTGAAGAAATACCCGATAAAAAACATGAAGGCTACGCCCCCCGCTACGCCAAAATTAGCGTATCCCTCTCCCAAGAGACCTAAGTCCATGCTCACGGTTCGGGGCAACGGAATACCTGTAAAACGTTCGTAATAGGCGTGCCCTCCGGCCTTAATTTTGTCGGGTGCCAGAAAACGAGGCAGAAAAGATGCATAGAGGGCATTGGCGATGGTTTCGCCCTCGGCATAGGGTTCGTTGCGCGGTACGTGCACCATAATCAGCCCTACGATTCGCCCCTGATTGGCGCGGGCCGTGGCGTTGGCCAGCGGGCTGTCGTAGTATTTGAGGCCAGTAGTACCAAAATCGCGGGTTTCCGTTTTTGTCAATGAGCCAGCATCACCCAGGCGCT
>DAIMZG010000252.1:0-2756 GCA_036734065.1 Catalimonadaceae bacterium | reverse complement strand
AGGTCAATGGCCTCGGTGGGCATGGCCACTGTGCCGTCGAAACCAAAGGCAAATTCGTTGATGCGAAACTGGTTGTCTTTGAAGGTGTAGCGCGACTGGGGCAGGTTCATCGCCAGCGTCACGTCGCCCCGAAAGCGTACGCCGTTGAGGTATTTGACGGTGTCATATTCCACTACCACGTAGGCCACGTCGGTGCGGGTGGTCAGGTCGAAGACGTCTTGCGTAAAGTCGCCGCTGCCTTGGTGGTCGAGGCCCATCAGGTGGGCGTACATGGGCAAGGTGGCGTCGGTGTAGATTACCTCCCCATTGTTGATTTCCCAATTCTTGATTTCTACGGCAAATTCGGTTGGCTCGCCCGCCACGGTGGTGTCGGCCCCGGTGGTATCGGCGATGGCGATGTCCCAACTGGCCCGCCCGTCGGAGAGCACCTCGGCAAAGATGCGGGGCTCGTCGAGCACAATGCCGTTGACGACAATCTTGTCGCCAAACAGGCTGAAGAGATTGACCGTCACCTCGAAGTTTTGCACCGATACGAGCGTATCGCCTCGGAAAAGATCGCGCCCTACCACGCCAAAATCGCGCAGCCCTACCGAAAGGTTAGGAAAGCGGCGAAACAGGCTCAGGCGGAAGTCGCGGGCGTCGTAATACACGTCGGCATTGACGGCATTGGCCAGCTCGGCGTCCACCCGGGCTTTGATCTGGTCTTTGAACAGCACGGGCACCAGGGCCACGGCCAGCAACAGCAGTACCAACAGGCCCAGCAATACATAGAGGACTTTTTTCATAAGGTCATTTGGCAAAAGGGTTCGGCGGCTGATACGAGAAAAATGGCCGAAGGGGTAACTTTAGTCCGGATAGCGACTCACGAACATGATGCCCGCAGGCGTACGAAACCACCGAAAAGTGTCGCCCGCGGCCAAGCGCAGTTGCAGCAACTCGGCCCGGCTGTCGTGGGTGGCGGTGTAATGACGCAGGCAAGAAACCAGCTCGGCGGATGGGAGGGGCAAGGTTTTCTCAAAAATGCGCAAATTGGCCTCCGCTTGCGCCGTGAGCGCGCACAACACGTACAAAACGGTTTGCTGGCCATCGCCCGTTTCTGCCGAACGCCCCGAGGGTTCGCCACCCCCTTCCCGCCAGATGACAAGGCGCTGGACGCGGTTGCGCGTGTGGGCCGAAGGCCAGGCGCGGCAGTAGTGCAGCAACGCCCGCAAAAAATGTTGCGCGGGGCCTACGCCCGCCGAAACAGCGGGCACGTTGGCCCGCAGCAACGCCAGCAGCGGTTCGAGGTGTTGCGGATACAAAGGGCCGTGGTACGTCAGCAACGGCGTAGGGGCCAGAAGCGGTGGAGAGTGCATACCACGGGTGGTTAGTCCGCAAGTTGGCGAAATCCGACCGATCGAAAAATTATCTTTTCAGGCGCGCACCACGGCCGCAGGTGCCGCCGCGGGCAGGGCCACAGGTGCCGTCGGCGTACACGCTACAAACAGGCCCCGGTCGGCCAGTTGGGGCTGGAGGGCCAAGAGCGTTTCGTACCGTACCCCCGCAATGAGGTAGTGGCGCGTGGCGCTCATGTACCGCTCGCGCACGTCCAGCCCGGGCAGGCCTTCCAGGTCGGCTTCGCGGTCAGCACTGATGTACACCTCCAGTTCGACCGCCTGGCTATGATGAAAATTTTCCGGCCGCTGGCTGCGCTTTTTGTATTCGTAGTGGTAGTCGTAGCTGCAAGCGGCAATGTCGGAAAGCACCGCCGAACCCGTGGGGTGCCCCCCCGCTCCTTTCCCCTGAAAAAACTGCTTCTCCGAAAAAGCCGCCTCCACCACCACGCCGTTGTATTCGTTTTCGATGTGGTAGAGCAAACTGTCGGGGCGCACAAACTGCGGCATCACCGTCAGGGCCACGCGCTGGTCGTCGAGCTTGTGGCTCTGGCAGACGAGTTTGATCCTGCAACCCTTCTCGCGGGCGTACTGCACGTCGGCCGCGCCCAGGTGGGCAATCCCAAAGCGGAGTACCTCTTCGGGCCGCACAAAGAGGCCGTAGGCGTGGGCCGCGAGGATGCACAGCTTGTAGGTCGGGTCGAACCCTTCTACGTCCAGCGTCGGGTCCGACTCGGCAAAGCCCAACTGCTGGGCCTGCGCCAGGGCCTCAGTGTAGGGCAGGCCTTCCTCAAATATTTTGGTCAGGATGTAGTTGGAAGAACCGTTGAAAATGCCGCTGAAGGCGTGCAACAGTTCGTGGTTGTAATACTCTTCGAGGGTGCGGATGATGGGGATGCTGCCGCAACAGGCCGCTTCGTAGAGCAGGGCCGACCCCGTTTCGGCTTGCAAGTTCACCAGCTCTTCCAGGTGCAGGGCTAGCATTTTTTTGTTGGCCGTCACCACGTTTTTGCCGCGCTGCAAGGCCGCCTTCACCAACTGGTAGGCCGCCTCGGGGTCGTCAATCAGTTCCACCACCAGGTTGATGTCGGGGTGATCGAGGATGGCTTCGGGCGTGTAGGCAAACTGGTCGGCCGGAAGCGTGCGCGGCTTGTCGCGGTTCTTGACCACGATCCGGACAATTTCGGCCCGAAAGCCCGGGGCATTGTGCAGCACGTCGTAGAGCCCCTGGCCGACGCACCCAAAGCCGAAAAGTCCGATCTTGATAGATTTTTTCATTCTTATACACACTGCTTGGGGAAGCGGTCTCCCCCGAGGATGAACAAATGTTTTTTATCAACAGAAAACCCGCCCGCTCCGCTCCCAGGCTTGCAGGCACTGCGT
>DAIMZG010000251.1:0-2756 GCA_036734065.1 Catalimonadaceae bacterium | reverse complement strand
TGTTGAGGGCTTCGTGAAAGGCACCCTGCCGCACGGCGCCGTCGCCCATGTAGCAAATGCAGACATTGTCGGTCTGGTTGTATTTCTCGGCAAAGGCAATGCCCGCGCCGAGGGGTACCTGCGCCCCCACAATGCCGTGCCCGCCCATGAAATTGCGTTCGCGGTCGAACATGTGCATCGAGCCGCCCTTGCCCTTCGATACGCCGGTGGCCTTGGCAAACAGTTCGGCCATCACGGCTTTGGGGTCGGTGCCCAGGGCCAGCGGGTGGCCGTGGTCGCGGTAGGCCGTGATCCATTTGTCGTCGGGGCGCAGGGCCGAGTGGGCACCGCTGGCGCAGGCTTCCTGCCCGATGTAGAGGTGGCAGAAACCACCAAACTTCTGCTGGCCGTAGAGTTGGCCAGCCTTCTCTTCAAATTTGCGGATCAGGTACATGCGCTCGTACCACAGCAGGTACGTTTCCTGCGAGAATGGCGGCTTGGACGCCTTTTTTTTCGCCTTGTCCGCCGTTTTTGCGTTGGCCATAGAAAAATAGTTTGATGTGTGAGTAGTAACGGATAACTAATTAAATTAAATCAATTCTACGTGAAAACAGCGTACGCGTCCGTACGCAGGCTGCGTGCTTCCAAAAAATACCATGCCTGACCTCCGCCTGACACTGGTACAGACCGACCTTGCGTGGGAAAACCCCGACGCCAACCGGGCCCACCTCGAAGAAATTATCTGGCAACACCGACTCGACACGGACGTGATCGTGCTGCCCGAAATGTTTACGACGGGCTTTACGATGAACGCGCCGCCCCTGGCCGAACCCATGCGCCTGACCACTTTTCGCTGGCTGCAACAGATGGCCGCCCAAACCCGCGCCGCCGTCACGGGCAGCTACATCGTCAGAGACGAGGGCAAATACTACAATCGCCTGCTCTGGATGGAGCCCGATGGCACCTTTGCATTTTACGACAAAAGGCACCTCTTCCGCATGGCCCGCGAAACGGACACCTATTCGCCCGGCACCCAGCAGGTCATTCGCACCTGGCGCGGCTGGCGCGTGGCCCTGCAAATCTGCTACGACCTACGCTTTCCGGTCTGGAGCCGCAACGTGGACAATGCCTACGACTTGCTGCTCTACGTCGCCAACTGGCCCGCCGCCCGGCACCGCGCCTGGCAAGCTTTGCTCCCGGCCCGGGCCATCGAAAACCTCAGCTACGTGGTGGGCGTCAACCGAACGGGTACCGACGGCCTGGACGTTGCCTACGCAGGCGGCTCGGCGGCGTTTGACGGCAAGGGCGAGACCCTCTGCCAGCTCGACGATCGGCCCGCCCTGCAAACCATCACCTTGTCCAAGGCCGACCTCGACCGCCTGCGCCAGAAGTTTCCGGCACACCACGACGCCGACCGCTTTGCGCTGACGCCGCACCATCTGCCCCCCTGACCTTACGCACGTGCTTGTGGGGGAAAGAAAACTTTTCGGCCCGGATTAATCTTCTTAATCTCGTACCAGTATAATACTGTATATCCCTTAATAAATATTTTCCTCCTGTGAGCGATATCCAAAACTCCCCCCTTCAGATACGCCTGCCGTTTTTACTGGCCCTGGCCGTGGCGGGCGGGATGATGGTGGGTGCTACCATGTTCGGCGGAGGATCGAACGACAAAAACGTTTTCAAGGCGCAGAGCAAGTTCCGGGAAGTGCTCATGCTCGTAGATCGCGACTACGTGGATACCGTGGACAGCGAGGCCCTCGTGGAGGTGGCCATCACCAAGATGCTCGAAAAACTCGATCCGCACACGGTGTACATCCCAACCCGCGAGGTTGAGTTGGCCAACACGCAACTGGAAGGCGACTTCGACGGGATCGGCATCGAATTTTACATCGTGCAAGACACCATCAACGTCGTGACGTCCATCACGGGTGGCCCTTCGGAAGCCGTGGGCCTGCAGCCCGGCGACAAGATCGTGCGGGTAGACGGACAAAGCGTGGCGGGCACGGGCATCACCAACCGCGACGTGTACGAAAAGCTGCGCGGCAAGAAAGGCTCGAAGGTGCGCCTGGGCGTGCAGCGCCGCGATCAGCCCAAGCTGCTCGAGTTCACCATCGTGCGCGATAAGATTCCTTCGCACTCGGTGGACGTGGGCTACATGGTGGACGAGCGCACGGGCTACGTCAAAATCAGCCGCTTTGCGGCCAATACCTACGAGGAGTTTCGGCAGACGCTGCGCCAGTTGCGCGACCAAGGCATGACGCAGCTCATCGTGGACGTGCGCGACAACCCGGGCGGCTACCTCGACCGGGCCACCAAGATTGCCGACGAACTGCTGGCGGGCAACAAAATGATCGTGTACACCGACGGCCGCGGCGAGCGATTTGACCAGAAAATTTACGCTTACCGTCCCGGCTCTTTCGAAGAAGGGCCCGTCATTGTGCTGGTCAATGAAGGCAGTGCTTCTGCTTCCGAGATTTTGGCCGGTGCCCTGCAAGACAACGACCGCGCCCTGATCGTGGGCCGGCGCACCTTTGGCAAAGGGCTGGTACAAATGCCCATCAACCTCTCGGACAACTCCGAACTGCGGCTGACCATCTCGCGCTACTACACACCCAGCGGCCGGAGCATCCAGAAGCCCTACGAAGGCGAAGACGCCTACGACCGGGACATCATCGCCCGCTACGAACACGGCGAGTTTTTTACGGCCGACAGCATCAAGCTCAACGACTCGCTGCAATACCGCACCTCGAAGGGTCGGCTGGTGTACGGCGGCG
>DAIMZG010000250.1:0-2770 GCA_036734065.1 Catalimonadaceae bacterium | reverse complement strand
CCTGGGGCACGGCCCAGAACCTGGCTCCCCGGGTTTCGCTGGCCTTCAAGACGGGCGCGTACAGCCAGGTGGCGGCCGCCTGGGGACACTTCTACCAGTCGCCCAATCGGGCGCGCTACCTGTTGCCCGGCTACGAGCGGGCCGACCATTACCTGGTCAACTATCAGGTGATGAAAAACGCCCGCACCTTCCGCATCGAAGGCTATTACAAAGACTACCGCCAACTGGTGCGCGAGCGCAGCACCCTGCCTTTCGACCCGAACCCGTGGCGGTTTGCGACGGGCCCGCTGGATTTGTCAGGAGAAGGCTACGCGCGTGGGTTGGACATTTTCTGGCGCGACCAGCAAGCCTTCCGCCGCCTCGACTATTGGGTGTCCTATTCGCTGCTGGACACGCGGCGGCTGTACCAGCAGTTTCCGGTGGCGGCCACGCCCACTTTTGCCTCTGCGCACAACCTCAGCCTGGTGGGCAAATACTGGATTGCGCCGCTGCGCACGGCCTTGGGTGCCACCTACGCCGTGGCCTCGGGACGACCCTATTACAATCCGCAGGCGGGTGAATTTCTGACGGATCGTACGCCCAGCTTTCAGGATCTCAGCCTCAACGTGAGCTATCAGCCGCCCGTACGCCGCTGCTTTGCGGTCTTGTTTGCCTCGGCGGGCAATGTGCTGGGCCGCGACAATGTGTTTGGCTACCACTATTCGCCCGATGGCACCGGGCGCGCGCCTATCCGGCAGGCCGCCTTGCGCACCTTCTTTGTAGGCACTTTTATTTCCTTCTAACTAACCCTTTTAATCGAAAAATCATGCACACGAATCGCTTTTTACTGCTAATCGGGTTGTGGATCAGCCTGTGTATGCCCAGCTACGCCCTTGCGGCATCGGGCTACGAAACGGCCTTGCAGCGGGTCATCGAAGAGATTGAACAAACCACCACGCCCGAGGCCATGCGTGAAGGCATCAACCGCCTGGAGCGCATTGCGCTGGCCGAACCCAAGGCGTGGCTGCCCCAATACTACATGGCCTACTACCAGACGGTGTACTCTTTCCGGCTTGAGGGTAGCAAAGAAAAAGACCAATGGCTAGAAAAGGCCCGGCAGTTTGCCGACCGCGCGGCCCAACTTGCCCCCAAGCATGCGTCGGATCAGGCCGAAATGGCCGTGCTGGAGGCATTCATTGCCAATGCAAGGGTGGCGGTCAGTCCCGGCGTGCGGTGGATGACCGACGGCAAGCAAATGGACAAAGCCTTGGCCAAGGCCAAGCAACTCGACGCCCGAAACCCGCGCATCTACTATCTGGAGGGCATCTCTACTTACTACACACCCGCCATGTTTGGGGGTGGCTGCGACAAGGCCCGCCCCGTGCTGGAAAAAGCCCTGGCGCTCTACGCCGCACATGCGCCCACTTCGCCGCTGGTACCCCAATGGGGTCAGGCCCAGACCCGGCAAGCGTATGAAAAATGTAAGGAGTAACGGTAGCTTACGTTGTACACACTTCTCATCCATCCCATACTAAACATGCAAACCTTTTTGAATCTTGACGCGCAACGCGCTGCCTTCCGGCAGCAACGTTTTTTGGCTACGCCCCTGGCGGGGCTGCTGGTTTGGCTCTTGCTTGGCTTGCTGGCCCTGTGGCTGCCCCCTACGCAGATGCCACTGATCCTCTACATCGGCACGGGCAGCATCGTGTACGTGGGCCTGGGGCTTTCGCACCTGACGGGCGAAAACTTTCTGGCCAAAGGGCGCCCCAAGAATACCTTCGACACCCTGTTCTTCTACACCCAGGGCATGTCGCTGTTGGTGTTTGCCATCGCCATTCCGTTTGCACTGGCCGACTATACCTCGCTGCCCCTCTCGCTGGGCATTTTGTCGGGGCTGATGTGGCTGCCCTTTTCGTGGATCGTCGGCCATTGGATCGGGGCTTTTCACGCCCTGAGTCGAACGGGTTTAATTTTGATAGTGTGGTATCTTTATCCCCAGGCGCGCTTTGTCTTGATTCCTTTCGTGATTGCGGGCCTTTACGTTTTCACGATCGTGGTGATGGAACAACGGTATCGTCGCGTGTGCGCAGCGCGCGTGTTAGTCTGAGAAATGCTGATCAAACCCTTATGACCGCGCAAGCTACCCTCGCCCACCGTCTGCGGGAAGTCAACCGCCTGCTGCTGTTTTTGCTGGCCTGGCCCGTGGCCTGGCTGTTGATCTGGACGGCCAACGGCCTGGTATTTTTTGGCTTGGTGACAGCCGGATGGTTCGAACTGGCTAGCTCCAACAACAATCCGGGCGGGGTGTCGGTGCTGATGATCTCGCTGGGGCTGCCGCTGATCAGCGCGGGCCTGAGCGGGCTGGCCGTGGCGACGTTGGTGACGGCCCTGAGCCGTAGCGCATGGTACGGCCAGCACCGACGGCGGGGGCAATGGCTGGTGGCCGCCGGGTTATGGGGGGCAAGCTTTGTGGCGCAGGCTTTTACGTACACTTACTTTCTGCCCCGCTTTGTGCTGGGATTGCCCCAAGCGTACGACCTTTCACTCAGGCTGCCCGAGCAGTTGTTTCACCTCAACCCGATGTGGGTCGGCTTGTTGCTGTTGCACCTGACCACGCGCGAGCGCCAGCGCACGCGCCGCATCTCCGAGCAAGAATACCAACTGCTGCTGCTGCGCGAGCTCAAAACCAAGGCCGAACTCGAAGCGCTACAGGCCAAGATCAACCCGCACTTTCTCTACAATGCGTTCAACTCGGTGGTGGGGTTAATTCACGAGGACCCGGACCGGGCCG
>DAIMZG010000249.1:0-2792 GCA_036734065.1 Catalimonadaceae bacterium | reverse complement strand
GTTTCAATCCTTGTTTTGGTGGAATTGCCTTTTGAGGCCGCCGCTTCCCGCAAAGGCCTCATTGTCAGCGACTTAGCGCCTTTTTCCCGAAGGCTATCTCTTCGGTGATCGTACGTCAAATAACGCCCGGAAAGCTGCATGTCTTCACTTTTCCGCATTCATAACACCTTGAAAATCAGGCGCTTAATACGTTCATTATAACACTCCCCGCATAAATTGTCAAACGGATGCGCCCTTCATTGCGTGCAAATATTGCGGTATGTGCAATTTAAACATTTTTTCTTGTCTTTCGTCGCCTTCGGATAGCGGTTGTAACCAATGATTTCCAGAATCTCGCGGGCGTACCGCTTTACGAGGGCTTTGTCCGCTTCGCTGATATCCACCGTGATCACTTTGTGCTGGCTACGTGTGTACACCAGAAACCCTCGCCGCACGGGGCGGTCAAAATTGTCCTCAATCAGCCAGGCATAGCAAATGAGTTGCGTATGGTAGGTGTGATACACGCGCTCTTCGTACACCGCAAACTTGTAGTCGAGCGGGGCCAGGGTGCCGTCGCTGAGCACGAGCACTTCGTCCACCTCGCCCCGCAGCATATCGTTGGTCAGATACTGGCTGATGTGCTTTTCTACTACCCCCAACCGCTTGCGCAAATAGTCTTTGTTGCGTTCCAGCTTCTCGTCGTGCAGATGCCGCCCTCGCATCACTTTGTAGTTCTTTTCTTCGTACTGTGGTACGCACAACACGTACTCAAAAAAGGTAAAGCGCGGGCAGTAAATGTACTCGATAATGTGCGAGGGCGTAATGGTCAGGCTCATAGAAAGAGGGCTTTTACTTTGTCGGTGACCAGCTTTTTGTCGAAGGCCTGACCAAGCAATACGGTCTGTTGCAGTTCCTGACGCGACATCGGAAATATGTACACCGAGTCGGTGTCGGTGTCTAGCCACTCTTCCAACTGCAATTGCAGTGTGTCTTTTTCGTGGCTGTTGAGCGTCCCCAGAAATACCGAATACTGCACCCGGTAGAGTCCCGCCTGCTGACACAGCTTGGCGATTTTTGTGCGCGCCCGGTCGTCCTGAATGTCGTACATGACCCAGACAATCATACGGTGGCCTCCTCTTGATCTTCGTCCGTTTGACTTTTCCCGATCAATTCGTTGGCAAACGTGTGCGCATCGAATTGCAAAGCGTTCTCACGGGTTTGCTGCCGCCCCCGGTAGCGTATCTTATCGCCCTGAAAAAACTGGTTGTAGGCCTCTACGAGCAGTACTTTTCCTTCTTTGTTGAGCGTAAAGCCGTTGGTGATGGCCGAGGTATGGGCCTTGCTGACCTTCTTGCCCGCAAACAAACGCATTACTACCCGCTCTACGCCGATGCGGTACGGCTCGATGAAGTCGAAGACCATGCTTTTTTGGTTGTAGTCGTCGCGGTGCAAAAAGCCTACGTAAGGATCTAGCCCGGCCAGAATGAGCGATTTTTCGATGCGGCCGTACAAAATGCCATAGCCGTAGTTGAGAAAAGCATTGAACGGATCGCGGGCGGGGCGGGCGCTGCGACCAGCAAACTGGTGCTCGGGCGGCAGGGCCAGGCTGAGCGTTTCGAAATACAAACGACCGGCCGTGCCTTCCAGGCCGCGCAGCGTATCGGCAATGCCTTCCGTGCGTGGTGCTTCGAGCAGTTGCAGCGACTGGGCCAGGGCCTGCAATTGCCCCAGTTTATGGTCAATGGTGGCGTGCAGCGTGGTGCGGTGCTTGCGCAAATCGCGCAGCATCTCGAGTTGGTTGTCGAGCTTGCGCCCGATCCAGGCTTTGGTATAGCGCACGCCCTCGGCCCCGATGCTGGCTTCGAGTTGCCGTTTGCGAATGCGCGTAGTGCTGCCCAGTTTGCTGTGCCATACCCGACCCAGGGGGGTGCCCTCGCCCTCGACGAAAAGAATGTCCACGTTGTTTTTCAGGGCCAGGCGTACGGCGTCGGTGCTGAGGGCCCCCGTAGTAGTAAGCAGAATCGAACGCACCTTGTGGGCGGCGAAAAGGTGCTTCTGCGCGGCGCCTCCCGGCTCGGCAGCGGGCAGGCGCACCTCGAACATGGCGTCCTTCACGTGCAGGTAAAATCCGTAACTGTTGAGGTAAATATCCATCAGCGGAGTGGCAAGGGGCGGAGTGCGCCGTAGCCCCGCGCCACCGACTTGCCCAACCCGATGCCTTCGGGCAGTTGCATATTGGTGGTGAGCGTGCCGACAAAGGCGAGCATCCGCTGGTTTTTAAACTGGGTGACCCGTTCTTCGAGGTGGGTACGGGTCAGGATGCGGCCCTCTTCGAAGTAGCCCACGCCTTTGCAAAAAGCGATAATGTTCTGGCGAGCAATGGCATCGAGCATCGCTGTTTGCTCCAGAGGAGTCAGGGTACGATAGCGCGCAAAGTTCTCCTGGTTGAGCGCCATCCACAGGGTTTCGAAGCGATATTCAAACAGGGCGTCGGTCACACCGATGGTGGCTCGTTGGGTATGAATATTTTTCTGGTGCAAGACAATATGTTCGCCATCGAGTTCAAGGGCGTTGATCTGGAGGAACAGTTCCGTGAGCAGCGTGGCGCCCTCGGCCATGCCCACCAATGTCGGCACGCCCCGTACGACCTTGTATTGCACCAGCGGATACCGATGGCGCAGCGAGCCGTCTTCGTAGTGGTTATGCAACAAAGGCGAGCGGTCGCGAAACAGCCCCGCGAAATAGCCCCGCAGCTTGTGCCCCGCCGAAGGATGCAACCGCAACTCGGGGAAGGTAATGGTGGTGAAGGGGAG
>DAIMZG010000248.1:0-2801 GCA_036734065.1 Catalimonadaceae bacterium | reverse complement strand
CCCAGCGATTCGAGTTGGTGCTGGGCGTAGAAGGCCGTCCGGACGTTGTAGCCGGCCCGCCGCTCGCCGCCGACGGGTTCGTTGCCGGCAATGATGCGCAGCAACGTGGACTTACCCTTGCCGTTGGCCCCGATGAGGCAGATTTTGTCGCCCCGCTCGATGCGCGCCGTCGTTTTTTCCAGCACCCGCAAGTCGCCGTAGTGCTTCGAAACGCGGTCGAGTTCGAGCACTTGCCGCCCCGAAGGCTGGCTGAACTGGAAGCGGAAATTGACGCGGGCGTTTTCGTCCACGATCTCGTCCACCCGGTCGAGGCGTTCGAGGGCCTTGACGCGCGACTGCACCTGCCGGGCCTTAGACGACTTGGCCCGAAACCGCTCGATGAACCGCTCGGTCTGCCGAATTTTGGACTGCTGGTTTTCGTAAGCATTCTGCTGAATCTCTTCGCGCAGGGCTTTCTCTTCCAGATAAAAAGAATAGTTGCCCGCATAGACGTTGAACTGCTGCTGGCGCACCTCCACGATCATGTTGGTGGAGTTGTCGAGAAAATAGCGGTCGTGCGAGACAATCAGCACGGCCCCTTCGTAATTGGTTAGGTAGTTTTCTACCCACTGGATCGAGGGCAAGTCCAGGTGGTTGGTGGGTTCGTCGAGCATGAGCAAGGCGGGCTTTTGCAGCAGCAGTTTGGCCAGCATCACGCGCATGCGCCATCCGCCCGAAAACTCGCGCAGCGGCCGCTGCAAGTCCTCCGTACGAAAACCCAGCCCCTCCAGAATGGCCTCGGCCCGGGCCTGCATGGTGTAGCCATCGAGTTGCTCAAACTCCTCCTGCAAGCGCGTGAGCCGATCGAGCAGGTGGTCTTCGTATTGCTGCTCCATCTGCTGCAGCACTTCGTCGAGTTGCCGCTGCACCTCCAAGGCCCGCTCGAAGGCCTGCATGGCCACCAGCAAGATGCTGTCGTCGCTCTGGTAAGAAAGCAAGTCCTGATTGAGAAAGCCGATGGTGCAGTCGTTGCTCATCGAGATGTCGCCGCCGTCGGGCTGGTATTCGCCCACAATCAGGCGCAGCAACGTGGACTTGCCCGCGCCGTTGGGCCCGATCAGGCCGACGCGGTCTTTGGGTTTGATGTGCAACGAGGCGCCGTCGTAGAGCAGGCGGTCGCCAAAATGGAAGGACAGGTTATTGATAGAGATCATACCGGGAAAACAACTGAAATGGCCAAAAGGCTGCACGGAACGAGCGCAATGCGAAAGCGCGGGGGCCGATTCGGGGCAAATTTATTTTAACACAAAAGTACGCATTCGTGAGTTATCGGCAGAAACTGACAAACCGAGTCCGCAGGGAAATGGAAGACCGTGACAAGTGCCTGCTGCAAATCCGGCCCGCCGTGGCCGTGGCCCCTACCGAAGACGAGCCGCTGGCCGCTTTTATGCATCATACCCTCCGCCCCGTGCTCAAGTTACAGAACCATTTGCTGATGGACTATTTCGGGCAGTACGTGCGCGAGCGCAACAAAAACTTTTCCCAGATAGGCTATGCCGCCCAGCTCGATTTCGTAGCCACGGCCCTGCGGCGCGACGTGAGCCTGAAAAACACGCTCATCGGGGCGGTCATTGGCGTGCTGACGCTGCCCGAACTGGCCTTTTATCGGGCGCACCGCGCGCCCTGCAACAAACGCATCGTCGGGATGCTCACGCGCCGGATTCAGGACCAGATGCACTTGATCTGATCTTGTGATCTTCGCATTTTTAGTTTTACTTTATGGGTGAATCTGACTTACGCCCATGCCCGATACCTCTGCGCTCCGTCGTTTTCTGCTCACCATGCTGGGGCTATACCTGGCCTGGTACCTGCTCTACGACCTGTGGTTGTTGCCCGATGGCCGGGCTGACCAGTGGCTCTCGGTGATGACAGCCGAGGTGGCCGCCGTGGCTTTTCGCCTCTTTGGGTACACGGCCGAGGTGCAAGGCCGGCTGCTCCACCTCAACCAACAACCCGTCGTGTACATTGACAATGCCTGCAACGGCATGGTGCTGCTGGCCATTTTTGCGGGTTTTGTACTGGCTTTTCCCGGTCCCTGGCGCAAAAAGTTGTTCTTTATTCCGCTGGGGCTGCTGCTGGTGGCGGCCCTCAACAGCCTGCGGGTGGTGGCCCTGGCCGTCAATCTGCTCGTAAGCCGCAGCACTTTCGACTTCAACCACAAATACACCTACTTGTTTATGGTGTACGGCTGCATCCTGCTGCTCTGGATGTACTGGGTCAAACGCTACTCCGGTCTTGCCGCTCGCGCCTGAAACCACCCGGGGGCTTTCGCCCGTCGGGCAGGTGGCCCGCATCGGCGGGCTGGCGGGCTGCGCCCTGGCCCTGTTGCTGCTCGGTGTTTTCTCCGATGAGGTGTTTGCCTTTACCCAGCGCATCCTGGCCGGGTGGGTGGGCCAGGGTGCCACGGCCCAAACCGAAATCAGTCCCATGCTGATGCGACGCCCCTGGTACGTGATGCTGCCCTACGGCCTGGCCTATTGCGCCGTGGGCGTGCTGTCCGTCCACCTCTACTTTCTTTCCCTGACCCGCACGCGCGTAGCCGTGCTTTGCTACGCCGTGGCCTTCGCGCTGATTGCGGCCCTGATGGTAGTCGGCAAGCTCGGCGGCGACATCCGGCCGTGCTACAAACTGGCCCGGCGACTCATCGAACTGGTGGTGTCGCCCATGCCAGTAGTGTTGCTGATTCCGACCCTCACGTTTTTCGCCAATCGCCCGCCGCACCCCCGGCGATAGATTTTATCGCCGATAGAATTTATCCCCGC
>DAIMZG010000247.1:0-2804 GCA_036734065.1 Catalimonadaceae bacterium | reverse complement strand
CCCGGTCGGCCAGGGCCGCCACTACCACTTCGGGATCCACCTGCGACAGCCCCCGGTAGAACTGCTTGCCCAACCCCGGCTGGTCGTGCAGCAGCAAATGGTCGAGGGCAATTTCGAGGGTGACGTGCGCAACAAAATTGCGGTAGCGCGTGATGGCCGTCAGCGGCCATTCCCGCAACAACTCAAAGAGCGTGTGGGATTGGGTCTGAAAAAACGCGGTATTGTGAAAGGCCGCGTCCACGGCGCAGTGCCGGGCGATGCCCCGCTCGAGGGCCAACCGTCGCTCGTCGCCGTGACCGAGCGGCAGGGCCCGCAAGCGCGCCCGCCGATCGAAAGAGCGCACTAAATCCGGTAAGATTGCCCCTAACGTAAAATGTGGATCCGTTTCGTGGCGATTGAGGAAGTAGTGCGACAGGTAATTCATGGGTGTTAATGCTTGTTGGCCAGTTGTCCGCAGGCGGCATCAATGTCTTTGCCCCGGCTGCGCCGCACGTTGACAATCACGTCGCGGGCTTCGAGGTAGCGACGGAATTGCTCCAGGCGATCTTCGTCGGTATTGACAAAATCCGCCTCGGCGATGGGATTGTATTCGATGATGTTGACCTTGCAGGGCGTGTGGCGCGTGAAACGAAAGAGGGCCTCGGCGTCGTCGAGGGTATCATTGAAGTTGTGAAAGACAATGTATTCGTAGGTGACGCGGGTGCGCGTCTGGCGATAGAAGTCCATCAGGGCCTCGCGCAAGGCTTCCAGCGAGTTTTGCTCATTGATGGGCATAATCTGGCTGCGTTTGGCGTCGTCGGCTGCGTGCAGCGAAAGCGCCAAGTTGAACTTGACCCCGTCTTGACCCAATTGCCGGATCATTTTGGCAATGCCCGCCGTCGAAACCGTGAGGCGGCGCGGAGCCATGCCCAGGCCCTGCGGGCTGGTGATCAGTTCGGCCGAGCGCAACACCTGCCGATAGTTGAGCAGCGGCTCGCCCATGCCCATATAGACGATATTGCTGAGCGGTACGCCGTAGTGGGCCTGGGCCTGCTGGCCGATGAGCACCACTTGGTCGTAGATTTCGGCCGCGTCGAGGTTGCGCAACCGGGGCAAATAGCCCGTCGCGCAAAACTTGCACGACAGCGAACAACCCACCTGCGAGGACACGCAGGCCGTCATGCGGTCGTCGGCCGGAATGAGCACCCCCTCTACGATGTGGCCATCGTGCAGGCGAAAAGCCGACTTGAGCGTGCCGTCGTGGCTGCGCTGTTGGCTCTCGACCACCACGGGCCGAATCGCAAAGTGGGCTTCGAGCCGTTCGCGCAGTGCCTTCGACAGGTTGGTCATGTCGGTGATCTCGCGTGCACTCTTTTTCCAGAGCCATTCGTAGATCTGCCGGGCCCGAAAAGCGGGCTCGTCCCATTCGGCCAGGGTCGTTTGCAGTTGCGGAAGGGTCAGCTGCCGGAGGTCGGTTTTTTGGTCAGAAAGAGCAGACATAATCAAGCGTTGAACCGTCGGTCAGCAAAAACTCCTCTAATTTGGTGGATAACCAACGAGTTAGACAATTTAACATATTTGAAAAGGCGTAATGATTAGGCACATAGTGTTGCTATACAAACACTGCTGTATAAAAAAAGTCGTATTACATATTTTATAAACGTGAAAAGCAAAATATTTTAAACCCTATACAGCCAGTTGAATTACCTTTATTTTCCAAGTGAACGTCCACTTTCGAACGTCAACAAATTATTTTTTATCACTCAGCGGGTTTCTAATTGGTGTCCAAAACGCTCAGGTTGCACACTCGGCACCCCAATTCCCAATGCAGTTTCGGACACCTGCCACCACGTCGCTTGACTGTGCGCAACGATCATGTAAGGTTTGACAGCAAAACGCTGGCAATGATTCCCCCCTATCTCACTTATCATCAAACATTGCGGGCCCGGAGCCGCCCGAGCACCCGGTTGAAGTACACGTACAGTCCTACCACCGACAGCAGCACCAGCGCAGCCGTCAGCCAAGTGCTCGCGGCCGATCCCGGTGAAGTCAGCGCTTCGCGCAACTGACGGGCCTGGTAGCCCGCCACCACCATCAGGGTCGTACGGGGCAACATCCCCAGCGTGCCAGCCAGCCAAAAAGTGCCCAGTGGCACCCGCGCCACGGCCAACACCAGGTTCATCACGGCAAAAGGCAGCAGGGGCGAAAGTCGCGTGAGCACTACCAGCCCAAACGAGCGCGTGCGCACGGCCCGCAGCACCTGATCGGCACGCTCGAAGGATTGCAAGGTGGCCTGCAAACGGCCGCCATCGAGCCAGCGGGCCAGCCCATAGCCCCCGAGCGCCGCTACGCTGTAGGCCACTACGAGCGGCAACAGCGCCGACCAGCCCAGAAAATAGCCCGTCAGCAACGCCACAAACGTTGTGGGTGTCAGGGCCAAGGCCATCGTCAGCGACGAAGCCACAAACAGCATCAGCCAGTGGCTCGTTCCCCACGCGGCAATGTCGGCTTCGTGGCCGATGGCCAAGGCCGTGAGGGCCGAGCTGGCCAGCAAAGGCGCCAGTCCCAGCCACAACGTAACCAGTAGCAAGCGGCGGTTCGACCGCAGTTGGAGAAGAAAAGAACGAATGCGCAAACCCTTAGGAGCCCCACGGCGAAGCATCCCGGTGGCTTAGGTGCCTTACGCACGCCAGGCCGTTTCTGATACGACGGCGCTGGCCACCGCTACCATCACCACACCGATACCCCAACGGAACGGGATCAGCTTTTTGAGGGGGAGGGACTTTCTACGGCCAGGTATTTCTTGATTTCGCCCACCGTGGCCC
>DAIMZG010000246.1:0-2826 GCA_036734065.1 Catalimonadaceae bacterium | reverse complement strand
TGGTCGCCGAAACGGGCGGTGCCATCCTGGTCATCACCGAAGGCGTGTTTGGCATGTCGGGCAACCTGGGTAAGTTGGCCGAAGTGGTGGCCCTCAAGAAACACTACGAGTTTCGCCTGCTCGTAGACGACGCCCACGGCTTCGGCACAATGGGCGCCACGGGTGCCGGCGCTGGCGAACACCTCGGCGTGCAAGACGGCATTGATGTGTACTTCTCGACCTTTGCCAAATCCATGGCCAGCATCGGCGCTTTTGTGTCGAGCAGTGCGCAGGTAGTAGAATATTTGCGCTATAATATGCGCTCTCAAATTTTCGCTAAAACGCTGCCCATGACCCTGGTGGTAGGTGCGCTCAAACGCCTGGAACTGCTGCGTACGCGCCCCGAATTGAGAGAAAACCTGTGGAAAGTTGTCAGCGCACTGCAGCAAGGTCTGCGCGAAAAAGGCTTCAATATCGGCACCACCCAGTCGCCCGTCACGCCCGTAATCCTCAACGGTGATACCAACGAAGCCACCCTGATGGTCAAGGATTTGCGCGACAATTTTGGCATTTTTTGCTCCATCGTAGTCTATCCCGTCATCCCCAAAGGCATGATTATCCTGCGTTTGATCCCGACGGCGGTGCATACCCTTGAAGATGTCGCCGTTACCATCAAGGCTTTTGAAGTTATTAAAGCCCGACTGGATGGGGGTGTTTACGCCTCTCAGGACATCCGACAGCTCGCCTAGGCATCTTTATTCGTTCTTTGTTCTAAAAAAAAGCCGCTCAACAGGCCGTATATTTGAACAAGAAGCCATTATTACTAAATTGACCGCGTAATCAGTCAGTTATTCAACTCTAAACGGTACAAAAAATGGCCAACCGATTCGAACAAGTCCGCGACTTGGTAATGTCCCTCGAAGGCGACTTCGAGAAGTTTTACGAAAAACAGAACCAGGCTGCAGGTACGCGTGTCCGCAAAGGCATGCAAGACCTCAAAAACCTGGCGCAAGAAATTCGTATTGAAGTACAGGACAAAAAGAACGACGAGAAAGGCAGTTAAGAGCCCACTTTCGCTCCACCAAAATAAAAAGCGCAACTCTCAAAAGTTGCGCTTTTTATTTTTTGAGAGAACCCGCCGTGCCTGTCAGTGAGGGGGCAATGAGGAAGCCAGTTTGAGGTCGCTCAGGGTTTCCAGACCCGCCGCCAGTTGCGCCCGCAATCCCGGCGAAGCGGCCACCAGCGGCAAGCGCACCCGGCCGTTGCCGATGCCTTGCAGTGCCAGCGCGGCCTTGACGCCCACCGGGTTGCACTCGGCATACATGAGCGCGTCGAGGGGCAACAGCGCGTGGAGCAGGCGGCGGGCCTCTCCGTATTGCTCGTCGAGGGCAAAGCGCACCATCTGGCTGAAAGGGCCGGGCAGCGCATTGGCCATCACCGAGATGACCCCCTCGGCCCCAAAACTGATCATGGGCAGGGTCATCATGTCGTTGCCCGACAGCAACAAGAATCCTTCGGGACGCTCGGCCGCCAGTTGCAGGCTCTGGGCGATGCCCGGGTGTGCCTCCTTGATGCCGATGATATTGGGGTGCGTGGCCAGCCGCAGGGTGGTGGCCGCTTCCAGGTTGCAGGCCGTCCGGCCCGGCACGTTGTAGAGCATAACGGGCACGGGCGAAGCGTCGGCCACCGCCCGAAAGTGCGCCTCCAGCCCCGCCTGCGACGGCCCGTTGTAGTAGGGCGTCACCGACAGCAGCACGTCCACGCCCGCAAAATCGGTGTCGGCAATGGCGGTCAGGACGTTGGCCGTGCTGGGCCCGCCGATGCCGTACACGATGGGCAGTTCGCGCGGGTTGTGCGCTTTCACGAAGGCCAGCACTTCTTTTTTCTCGTCGGGCGTAGTCGTTACGGCTTCGCCGGTGGTGCCTTGCACCACCAAAAAATCTATGCCTTCGCGGCTTTGGTAATCGAGCAACTGGGCCAGGGCTTCGAAGTCGAGCCGATCGTCTTCGGTGAAGGGCGTAATCAGGGCGACGCCCGTACCCCGGAGGCGTTGGGTGAGGGGAATGTTCATGCAGAAGGGGCAGTAATGGCAGAAGTTAAATCGTACATGCGGTCGTGCAGTTGCTGGTCGGTACCCGCGGGTGGTAACTGCACCATCAGTTCGAGGATTTTTTCGCGCCCCGGTTCGTGGCGACCCACCCGGCACCGGGCGCGGCTACGGAGCAACAACTGCGTAAAGGGCGCAAAAACGTCGAGGCTCAAGTCATAAAGATAGTCAAATTCGTGCGCCACAAAGGCATTGACTTCCTGACAAGTCACTTCACCCCGCCAGTTGAGGTCGCGCGCGGTGAAAAAGGGGAATCGAAACAACGACTGATCGGCCGGGGTCTGGTCGTAGTACACCAGCACTTCCACTTGCTTGTGGGCCTTTTCGAAACGGTCGGCCAAGGCGCTCACGCGGCGAAAAGCCGTCGGGTCCTGGCCGCTCAGGTGCGCCAGCAATCCTACTCGCCGTACCGCCGCAAAAGGCATGCTCCCGCGCGGGTGTAAGTCGGGGCGGCGGGCCAGCCGGGCATTGTGCCAGTCGAGTATGTGGGCCAGCAGGAAGTTCACACGGAGGGTTCGGTAGAGGGTAGCATCGCCAGCCAGTCGGCTTCGCTGATGATCGGTACGTTCAGTTTTTCGGCTTTTTGCTTTTTGGCCGGGCCCATGTTGGCCCCCGCCAGCAGGTAGTCCAGTTTGGCCGACAGGCCGCTGACCACCTTGCCGCCGTGGCGCTCAATGAGGGTCTTGATTTCTTCGCGACTGTACTGCTCGAATACGCCCGAGATCACGAAGGTTTTGCCC
>DAIMZG010000245.1:0-2857 GCA_036734065.1 Catalimonadaceae bacterium | reverse complement strand
AGAAAATTATGGAGGGCAAAGACCCGCAGTCGGGGCTGATCGTCACGCCGCGCATTTGCGGCATCTGCGGCGGCTCGCACCTCTACTGCGCCTCGTCGGCTCTTGACACGGCCTGGCGCACCACCCTGCCTCCCAACGCGCTGCTGCTGCGGGCCATTGGCCAGGCCACCGAGACCATCCAGAGCATTCCGCGCTGGTTCTACGCCATCTTCGCCACCGACTTTGCCAATAAGAAATTTGCTAACCAGCCCCTCTACGAAGAAGTCACCAAGCGCTTTGCGGCCTACGTAGGCACTTCGTTTCAGAAGGGCGTAACGGCCAGTGGTCGGCCCGTCGAGGTCTATGCCCTCTTTGGTGGGCAGTGGCCGCACTCCAGTTACATGGTGCCCGGCGGCGTTATGTGCGCCCCCACCCTGAAGGACATCACGCGGGCACACGCTATCATGAACCGCTTCCGCAACGACTGGCTCGAGACGGTCTGGCTGGGCTGCTCCATCGAGCGTTACCTCCAGATCAAAACCTGGGACGACCTGATGGCCTGGGTGGACGAAAACGAGGCGCAGCACAACAGCGACCTGGGCTTGTTTATCCGCGCCAGCCTGGCCTTCGGGCTGGATAAGTTCGGACAGGGCGTGGGCCGCTACCTGGCCTACGGCACCTATCTGCACAAAGACCTCTACCGCCACCCCACCATCGAAGGCCGCAACCAGGCGCTGATCTCGGCGAGTGGTTACTACGACGGCCAAAACTACCACGCCTTCGACCACCGCGAAATCTTCGAGCACGTCAAGCATACCTGGTTTGAGGACGTGCCCGCCGCGCACCCCTGGGACGAGCCCCTGCCCACGCCCGTGCCCTCGCAAAACCTAGAGCAAACCGATTTCGACAGCAAATATTCTTGGGCCAAGGCACCGCGCTACATGGGTCAGGCCGCCGAAGCGGGGCCGTTGGCGCGGGTGATCATGAACGCCAACCCGGCCAACCTGTCGCACCAGTTTCAGGATCCGCTCTTTGCCGACATCATGCGCGTCAAGGGGCCGAGCATTTTTACGCGGACGCTGGCCCGTATGCACGAAGCCCCCCGGATCTACGAGATGATCAACCAGTGGCTGGGCGAAGTGCGCCTCGACGACGAGTTCTACCTCAAGCCCACCGAGCGCGATGGCAAAGGTTTTGGAGCGACCGAAGCGGCCCGCGGTGCGCTGGCTCACTGGATTGAAATTGAGAATGGCGTCATCAAAAACTACCAGGTCATCGCCCCCAGCACGGTCAACCTTGGCCCGCAAGACGAGGCGGGCAATCCCGGTCCGCTCGAGGCGGCCCTGCGCGGCATTGAGATCGAGGACGCCCACGATCCGGTGGAGGTGGGCATGGTGGCTCGTTCGTTCGACTCCTGCCTGGTCTGCACCGTGCACGCCCACGACGCCAAGACGGGCAAAAAGCTCTCGCAGTTTAAGCTCTGATTGACCTAAATCCCTGTGCAGACCTGCCCTCCTTCCAATTTCGGCAAGAGGGCAGGCAACTGCTTTTCTTTCCGTCATGAACACCACCGACACCTTCCGTATTCCCGTGCCGACGGCCGTGATGGGCTTTGGCAACCCCGTCCGCAGCGACGACGCCGTGGGCATCTACGCCATAGAAGCCCTCAGGCAACGCTTGGGCTCGGCCCAGAACCTTCGCCTGCTCGACATGGGCACTTCGGCTTTTGAGGTGCTCTTCGAATTGCAAGGGCAGCAGCGGCTCTTGCTCGTGGACGGTGTGATCAACTCGGGCGAGCCCGTCGGGACGCTCTTTAAGGTGCCGGCCCACGAGGTAGAAAGCGCCCCGCAAGACGACCCGCTCGTGTTCCTGCACAGCATCAAGTGGGATCAGGCCCTTTCGTATGCCAAGAAAATTCTGGGCGATGCCTATCCGGCCGACATTCAGGTCTATCTGATCGCCATCGAAAATACCCGGCTGGAGATGGAACTTAGCGCCGAAGTGCAGGCCGCTGGCGACCGGGTAGTAGAACTGATTATCCAAGACCTGCAAGTATCATGATTGAACTGAAGGCTTCGCACCTATTGCTGGATCAGGCCCTGGTGAAAGAAGTACTGGAAGATGCTTCGCATGCCTACGTGACCTACTATCCGGAACGACAAACCTTGTTGGTGGCCGCGGTGGCGCAAGCTTGGTTTGGCAAAATGCACAAAGCCAGCCAGCACATGCTCAAGGAGCGCAACGCGCGGGGCGACAAAAGCCTGGCCCTGCACGAAATCCTGATTGACCACGAACTCGACGAGACCGACCGCCCCCTGCCCTACGAAGTGCAACAGCAGGGAAAAATGCTGCGCATCACCTTGGCCTGAACCACTCACCTTAACTGCTGTACCCATGAGCCACATGCCCCAACCCATTCAGCCCGAGTGCCAAGGTCAGGTGGCCGACCTCTGGATACTGATGCCGGCCTCGTGGCTGCACGACGCGGCCGTCCGGTACCGCCTCTCGGCGTGGCGGGGGCGGTGGGCCATTGCCATGATTTTCATTCAGCCCCAGTGTCCGCTGCAATTTCGCATCCGGCAACTAGGCACCTATCCTACCCAGCGCAAAGCCGACCAGTTTGCCCGCATCTTTCAGCGCGGCATTCAGCGCGACGCCCGGGGCACTCAACAAGTCAACTGCCATGCTTTCCATCTTTGCCACAACTGATACGATCGAAAGCGTACGGGCCATCATCGCCCGCCCGGCGCACCTCGGCGAACTGGTCGCCGTGGCCAACGCCGACCAGCAGCCCGCCTTCACGTCGGGCTGGCATCTTCGGGTGGAGGCCCATCACATCCATTTTCTCTTCGACTGGCAGAATGCTTTGCCTCCTTAC
>DAIMZG010000244.1:0-2860 GCA_036734065.1 Catalimonadaceae bacterium | reverse complement strand
CCACCTACTACGACGACCTGCTCGACCGCGTCGGCCAGATTGACGAAGACCTGGCGCCGCTGCGCGAGCTGGGCGTTCTGGTAGATCGCGACGACGAGGGCTACTTGCTGCAGATTTTCACCAAGCCCGTCGAGCCGCGGCCGACGGTGTTTTTCGAGATCATCCAGCGCAAGGGGGCGCGTTCGTTCGGCAAGGGCAACTTCAAGGCCCTCTTCGAGGCCATTGAGCGCGAGCAGCAATTGCGCGGCACGCTATAAATGTTGTGAATGTTCCGCCAGGGGCGTAGCAAAAAGCTGCGCTTTTGGTTTTCTTCTTTAGTTTTAGGCCGTTTTTCTGGCTTCTGCCGTTCTTTCCCCTGCATCCATGATTGTTGATCCCTCCCTGGGCCGTATCCGTACCATTAATCCCCAAGACCTCTCCACGGCCGACCTGCACGGCTTGTTGCTGGGCACCGTCACGCCCCGGCCCATCGCCTTTGCCAGCACCGTGGACGCCGAAGGGCGCGTCAACCTGAGTCCATTTAGCTATTTCAATGTGTTCAGCACCAACCCGGCCGTACTGGTATTTGCCCCCGCCCGGCGCGTACGCGACAACACCACCAAGCACACGCTCGACAACGTGCAGGCCCACCCCGAGGTGGTGATCAACCTGGTCAACTACGCCCTGGTGCAGCAAATGTCACTGGCCAGCACCGAATATCCGCACGGAGTCAACGAGTTTGCCAAGGCGGGCCTAACCGAAGAGCCCTCTTTGCGCGTGCAGCCGCCGCGCGTGGCCGAGTCGCCCGTATCCTTCGAATGCAAAGTGCTGGAGGTAAAAGCCCTGGGCGAAAATGGCGGGGCAGGCAGCTTGGTGATCTGCCAGGTGCTGCTGGCGCATTTTCGGGAAGAAATTTTTACGGACGACCAGATAGACCCGCGCAAGCTCGACATCGTGGCCCGTATGGGTGCCAACTGGTACTGCCGCGTCAACGGCGAAGCCATGTTCGAGGTACCCAAACCCGGCCGCACGCACGGCATCGGTGTGGATCAGATGCCCGAGGCGGTGCGCGTTAGCCCGGTATTGACGGGTAATGATTTGGGCCTGCTGGGCGGAATAAGCCAATTGCCCGACGCGCAGGCGTTGGCAGCCTTTCGCCTTTCGCCCGAACTGGGCGACACCCTCGACCACAGCCGCGAACTGCGCTTCGTCACCGAACTGGACTTGCACCGGGCAGCACAGCAATTGTTGGCCCGGGGCGAGGTCGAAAAAGCCTGGCTGGTACTAATGCAATCCTTGCCACTGGGCTAAGTCGGCCCATCGCCAGACCACCTTGCGCATTAGGGAGGGCCCACGAATTCCTGCCTTGAACCGCGCAGGGCAGCGAGCGTCATCTACCCATACTCCACCAGCACATTGTCAATCAAGCGGACGGCCCCCAGGTGGGCGGCTAGGCAAAGCACCACGGGCAGGCCGGGCGCAGGAACAACAAGGGGTTGCAAACTGTGGGCATGCGCCGCTTCGAAATACTCGAGCCGAATCTGAGAATGGGGGGCCAACGCGTCGTCCAGGGCCGTGCGGGCAGCGGCCAGTCCGCCGTTGGGCCAGGCGGCCCGTGCTGCCTCCAGGGCCCGATAAAGGGTCGGGGCTATGGCCCGTTCATCAGGTGTTAACCGTACGTTGCGCGACGACATGGCCAGGCCGTCGGCTTCGCGTACGGTCGGCACGCCCACTAGCCGCACCGGAAAGGCCAGGTCGGCCACTAACTGGCGAATGATGGCGAACTGCTGCCAATCTTTCTGGCCAAAAAAGGCTACGTCGGGACGGACGTACTGGAACAATCGAGACACCACCAAGGCTACACCGTGAAAATGGCCGGGGCGGTGGGCACCTTCCATCACAAGATCCAGATCACCAAAACTGAAGCGCAGCACCGTGGGTGCCGGATAGACGGTGGGCACATCGGGCCGAAACAACACATTACAACCGACACTTTCGAGCAGGGCTTGATCGGTGGTTTCCGTACGCGGATAATGCGCAAAATCAGCGGACTGGTTAAACTGCACGGGGTTGACGAAAATGCTGCAAACGGTGCGGTCGCAAGTGCCAAGACTCGCCCGTACGAGGGCCGCGTGGCCCGGGTGTAGGGCACCCATGGTTGGGACGAAGCCTACGGAAAGTCCAATTCTCTGTTGTTCGGCGCGCCAGGCAAAAAGGGGGGCTAGATGGGTAAAGACCTTCATAGGCAATCAAATACGTAACTGCGCTCACTCTTTAAGTTCCCCAAAAATCTGGAGATGTCTTATTTTTTTCGTATTTTTGCTTTCAGTATCTAGTGTTTGCCTTCGTTCAAGTCCATTCTAACCCCCAAATGTATGTCAAAATTCCGCATCCTCTACGTAGCCAGTGAGATCAACCCCTTCCTGCAAACATCCGAAGTGGCTGATTTTGTCCGCAAACTCCCTCAGGCTATGCAGGAGAAAGGCATGGAAATTCGCATCCTCGTACCGCGTTTTGGGCTCATCAATGAGCGTAAGAACCGCCTGCACGAAGTGGTACGCCTTTCGGGCATCAACATCGCCGTGGGTGAAGAAGAGAAGCCCCTCGTGATCAAAGTGGCCTCCATCCCCAACGCCAAGTTGCAAGTGTATTTCATTGATAATGAGGACTACTTTCACCGCAAGTCGGTTTTTACCGACAAAGACAACAACTTTTTTGCCGATAACGACGAACGGGCCATCTTTTTCTGCAAAGGCGTCCTCGAAACGGTCAAGAAGCTGGGCTGGGCACCCGACATTGTCCATTGCAACGACTGGATCACGAGCTTGATCCCGATGTACCTGAAAACAACCTACAAAAACGACCCCGTCTTCAAGAATGC
>DAIMZG010000243.1:0-2884 GCA_036734065.1 Catalimonadaceae bacterium | reverse complement strand
CCCAAACGGCCCTCGGCACGCGGTGGCGGGCCGTCGGGCAGGCGGCCCTCCGCGACACTGTACCACGCACCCTGCCTCTACGCGAGGCGGGCTACTTCGCTGCTGAGCGGCCCGCTGCCACCAGCCTGCGCTTTGCCGCTCGCAAGGGCGAAGTGCTCGAAATCGCCGTGCGGGCCACGCCCGACGGCTGGCTGCTTTTTGCCGACCTGTTCCGCCTCGGTACCGAACCGCACCGCGTGGCCCTGGAAGGCGATTCGTTGCTTCGGCACGAGGTGTCCGAAGACGGCGACTACCTCCTGCGCCTCCAGCCGGAGCTGCTCCGCAGCGGCCGCTATGAGGTGACGATTCGGCGCACTTCAGACCTGACCTTTCCCGTGTCGGGACACGACGTGCGGGCCATCCGCAGCTTTTTCGGCGTGGCCCGCGATGGCGGACAGCGGCGGCACGAGGGCGTGGACATCTTTGCCCCGCGCGGCACGCCCGTGGTGGCGGCCACGCCCGGCTGGATTCGCAGTACGGCCGACAACCGACTGGGAGGCAAAGTGGTCTGGCTCTGGGAGGCCACCCGGCAGCGCTCGTTCTACTACGCTCACCTCGACAGCCACGCCGTAGGCGTAGGCCCCGGGCAGCGCGTACAAGCGGGCGACACGCTCGGCTTTGTGGGCAACACGGGTAATGCCCGCACCACGCCTCCGCACCTGCACTTTGGCATCTACGCACTGGGAAGTGGTGCCACCGACCCCATGCCCTTTCTGCGCACCGACCCTGCACCCATGCCTGCGGGGGGCGACCCGGACTGGCTGGGCCAGTGGCTGCGTGTACGCGGCCACACTAACCTGCGACAAGCACCTACTACCCGCTCGCCCGTATTGCGGCAACTGACACCCCAAACCCCCGTGCGCGCTTGGGCTATTTCCGAACAATGGTACCGCGTGGCCCTACCCGATGGCACTGCCGGCTTTGTGTTCGGTCCTCTGCTGGAGCTGGCCACACCCCTGCGTACCCTGCAGCAGGCGGCCACCCTGCGCGAAGGTATTGCTGCTGATGCCTTACCCATCCACGCCCTGACAGCCGACACGCCCGTGCGGGTGTTGGGCGAATTTGAGGATGCACTATTAGTCGAATTACCCGGGGACACACGGGGCTGGTGGCACGCCGTGCCCTAACCCTACCGACTGCGCCACGCCGGCAGCTTGACTACCGGGTGCGGATAGTCACTGCCCAAACTCACGTCGAAGGCGTCGAGCTGGCGATTCGAGAGCTCGTAGGGCGCGTGCACCTGGTGGGGCGGTAGTCCGCGCAGCTCCGGCAGCCAGTGCTTGACGTATTCGCCCTTGGGGTCGTGGGTCTGCGCCTGTTTGCTGATGTTGAAGTAGCGGTCGTCGCGCGGGTCATTGCCCACGCCCGCCACGTAGTTCCAGTTGAGCCAATTGCTGCACGGGTCATAGTCCACGAGTTGCGACTCGAAATATTCGGCACCCCACGTCCAGTTCACTTTCAGGTCTTTGACCAGAAAGCTGGCTACGTTCTGCCGACCCCGGTTCGACATGAAGCCCGTAGCGGCAATCTCGCGCATGTTGGCATCAATGAAGGGAATGCCCGTGGTGCCCGCTACCCACCGCTCGAAAAGGCGCTCGTCGTCGCGCAGGTTGAGATCGTCGCGCCGGATGCCCCCAATCAGGAACATGTCGTGGCCAAACTTTTTGGCTACAAAGCGGAAATAATCACGCCAGATCAGTTCGAAAATCAGCCAGTAGGTGGACTGGTTCTTGAAGCGGAGCTTTTCGTAGCGCTCCACTTCGGCGTACACGTAGCGAGGCGAAAGGCAACCCAGGGCCAGCCAGGCCGAAAACTTCGAGGAGTAGTCGCTGCCCAACAAGCCATTGCGCGTTTCCTTGTACACCTTGAGGGCGTCTTTATCCCAAAAATAATTGGCTAGGCGCGCTTTTCCGGCTGTTTCGCCGCCCTCGAAGGCCAGCACACCGCGCGGATCGGGGGACACGGCTTCCAGCCTCAGGTCGTTGAGCGTCGGGATTTCGCCCGGCGCAAGGCCCTCGGGCAAAGGCGGCACCACATCGGGAGTAGGGAACACCTTGCGCACGCGGGCTCCGCGTTCGGTAGCCTTGCGAAATTGTGTGAACACGTCGGGAATAGACTTGATCAGAAAGGGCAAGTCTTCGGGATGGTAGAGCGTGGTGCCGGAGAAAAAACTGAGCGATCCGCCCGCGGCGGTCAGTGCGTCTTTCACGGCGGATTCAACGCGCGTTTCTTCAAAGGTCACTTCTTTATGGGCGTACACTGCCTCGTAGCCGTGCGCCTGTACCAGTTCGGGCAATACGGTTTCGGGCCGCCCGTGCCGCACAATCAGGTCGCTACCGCACCGTTGCAACGAGCGGCGCAGGTCGGCCAGGCTTTCGAGCAGAAACTGAGCGCGAATGGCGCTCGTCTTGGGATAGCCCAGGCGCGTTTTGCCGAACAAGCGGGGATCAACGCAGTAGATCATCGCGACGCTGGGCGCGTTTTGCAGTGCCCGGTGCAGGGCTTCGTGGTCGTGCAGGCGCAGGTCATTGCGCAGCCAAACGAGAATTTTTTGCTTTTTCACGCAGATCTAACCGCGCACGTGGCCCGATGGTTTAGGGCAATTCGTAGGCACCGAGCGTGGGCGCGGCCAAGCTGCGGGGCAACCCCCGGCGGTCTTGCCGCAGGCCCGGAAACTGTTCGGCCAGGTCGTTGAGCGGCGGGGTGTCCAGGGGCTGCCCTGCCCCCCGAGCGGTCGAAACCTGATCCGTAAAGGACGTGTCCGGGAAAAGCGTGAACGGATCTACCGGGTCGAAGGCGAAGGGCTGCTGGCGCAACAGATTTTGCAAGGTATCGAGCGGAAACT
>DAIMZG010000242.1:0-2892 GCA_036734065.1 Catalimonadaceae bacterium | reverse complement strand
GCCCCCAGGGCCTTGAGTAACCCGATCATCTGCGTGCGCTCCATGATCATGATGAGCAGGGTAGAGACGATGTTGAAGCACGCCACGATCAGGATCAGCACCAGGAAGATGCTCACGTTGCGGCCCAGCAAAAACAGCCAGTCGAAAAGTTGCGGATAGCGGTCGGTGATCTTCTCGATGCCCAGGTCATAGTCCATGGCCTCGTACACGCGCGCGGCCACTTCGGGCAGTTTCGTGAAGTCGTCCACGAACAGTTCGTAGCCCCCCGCCAGCGTATCGGGCCAGTCGTTGAGCTCGCGCAGCAGGCGGATGTCGCCCAGCAGAAAGGTCTGGTCGAATTCTTCCAGCCCCGTTTCGTAGATGCCCCGCACGGTTAGGCGGCGGAAGCGCGGCGGGTCTTGCAGGAAAAAAAGCAGGATCTCGCCGTCCACGGCCAGTTGCAACTGATTGGCGATGCGCTCGCTGACGAGCACCTCTTCGGCGGAGGTGTCGCCAAAACTCAGAAATTGCCCCGCAATCAGGTTGGGCCTGAACGCCTCGACGTTGAAATCCCGACCTACGCCCTTGAGCACCACGCCCTGCACTTCGTCGTCGGTTTTGATCAGGGCAGGTTTGTGGCTGAACACCTGAATGTGCCGCACGCCCTCGATGGCGCGTGCCGAACGGTAGAAGGGCGATTGGGCCGAAACGGGCAACTCTTCAAACTGATTGCCGAGGCTGAAGCGCGTAACTTGCAACTGGCCCGAGAGGCTGAAAATTTTGTTTTGAATCGTTTGCCGAAAGCCCCCCAGAATGGCGAAAGCCACAATCAGCACGGCCAGCCCGACGGCAATGCTGCCCACGGCGATGCGCATCACGGTGCCCGTAAACGAAGCCGAGGGGCTGCGCCGCAATTGCCGGGCAACAAAATAGGGGAAGTTCAAACGGTTGAAGGCAAAAGTGCGTGACCCCCACGCCCGGCAAAGATGCCACATTCGGGATGGGTGGGCAAGTGCCCATCACCAGCCCGCTACCACCGTGCCCACCTCTACGCTTACGTTCGGTTCCAAAAACACATTGCCCATCACCCAGCCGGCCGTTTTGCCTTCCACCTGTACGTAAGGACTGAATACCGTACCCGTCCGGTAGCGAGCCCGGAGGCTTAGCAATCCGCCCGCGGCGGCTTGCAGGGCATCGAACGCCTGATTTTCGGGCTGTAGCCATCCCATCGCCCGCCCCGTCAGCCACCAGCGGGTACCGCAGCCGTATTCGAGCACGGCCACCTCCAGGCCCGGAAAAGGCCGCTCATTGTTGGCGTAGCGGTGCGACGAGACGAACAGGTTGAACCGTGGCGACTGGTAGAATAGGTTTATACTGAGACTTTCGCCAAACGACGTGAGCACGTGCCGCACGGCAAAGTTGCCGAAATAGTCACCGCGCAACTTGGGGGCCAGCCGCAGCCGTGCAAAGCCAAACAGATGCGGCGAGAGCACATTGAACCACTGCCGCCGCCCTTGCTTTTGCAGATACGCCCGGGCCTCGGGGCTGAGGTCGGCGGGCCGTACGTAGCGATCAATGCCCACGCCCGACGGGTGCAGGCCGCGTTCGGCGTAGGGACGATCCGGAAAGAACAGACCGTCGGCCCAAGCCGTAAAATCTGGCCCCGTAAAATCACGGCGGGCCACGTTGGTCCCTTCACGCGCGTTTACTTCGGCAATCTTATCGTCAAAGTACGAACTGCCCGCTTGGTTTACGTAAATAATGTTGGTAAATGTACTGAGCCAATAGAGTGGAATGTGAGGCAAGTCTTGAGCGAAGTAAAAGTTTTGCTGCTGCAAGGTTTGCACCTGGTGATATTGCCCCTCCAGCCCGGCGGCCATCAACCGCACGAAGTCACGCGGGTGCTCGTCGGCCAACCGAATGAGGTCTTCGTCGCGCACGTTGCGCACGGCCACCACATCCTGTCCGAAGGGAAAAGTGTTCATTTCGTTGAAGCTGTCGGCTTCCCGTCGCGTGAGCACAGCCCGATGATATTCTTCGTGCAGCCAGCCGTAGCCAAAAGGCAGATAGAACGAAAAGGCGTCGAAAGCCGCCGAGGCTACGTTTCGCAGTAAAATGCGCTGAAACTCGGATGCTGGCCGGATCAGTTGGTTGATACCGTAGTGCGCAGCGCTGTAAAAATTGTTCGACAGCGCCAGCGATTGGGACATCGAAGGGTTGGCGTAGCCCGACAAAACCCCCCCGGTGGTCTGCCGTGCCAGTCGTTGGTAGGGCATGTCCAACACCGGAAAAGCAAGATAAAGCCCCAGGCTATCGGGGCGCGACTGGCTGCGGAGAGATAGGCTCGTTAGCAGGGTCAGGCAGAGGAGAAGCCACTTTTTCATCGGAGGAAAGTTGCAGAGGTAACCAAATTTTGAGATGCTTGTCGGGACAAGAAAACAACTCCAGCCGTGCGGCCGATCCGCCCATGAGATTAAGCTTGTCGCGCGTACTTTGCAAGCCGTAGCCCGTAACTAGGTCAGCCGGAAAAGGGTCGCCATTGTCGTGTACGGCCAAACGCAACTGAGCGCCTTCGCGGTCTATGCGGATAACGATTTGGCCCCCCGCGATGCGGGACGAAAGGCCGTGCTTGAGCGCATTTTCCACTAGTGGCTGCAACAGAAAGGCCGGCACCAAGCTGTGCATCAAGTCCGGCTCGGCACAGTGCACGGCGTAATGAAGGCGGTCGCCAAAACGCACTTTTTCTACTTCCAGATAGGTACTTACCAGCTCAATTTCTTCGGCCAAAGTGGTCTGAAACTGCCCTTGGCGCCCCGTGCTATAGCGAAAGAACCGCGCCAGCAACAATACCATCTTTTCGGCCCGGTCCGGGTCCTCGTGAATTAACCCCACCACCGAGTTGAACGCATTGTA
>DAIMZG010000241.1:0-2897 GCA_036734065.1 Catalimonadaceae bacterium | reverse complement strand
TGGTCGGCAAACTTTTCGGTCACGTCTTCCATCCGGATCAGGAAGCGGGCCGTCAGGCCTTCGTTGGACAGCTCGTCTTCGCGGCGCATGGCCCAAAAACCGTCGGTGAGATAATCGCTTTTTACCGAACTGTGCGTCTGGATGGCGTCGTAGGCACAGTGGTGATTGGTGAGCATAAGCCCTTCGGCCGAGATCATTTCGGCCGTACAGAAGCCCCCCAGCGACACGATGGCATCCTTGAGGCTGCCCTGGTTGACGCTGTAAATTTCTTCGGCGCTCAGGCGCAGCCCCGCCTTTTGCATGTTGGCGTGGTTGAGCCGCTCCACCAACAGGGGCAGCCACATGCCTTCGTCGGCCCGCAGGCCGCTCAGCGTCAGCAGCATCAGGCCCAGCGACAATAGGTACTTTTTCATGGTAAGTAAGATTTGTTCGAAACGAGCGCTCAAATTACAAAAAATCTGCCGCCTGCTTGGGCCCCGGTACGGACAAAAAAAGCCCGTTGGCTGACCAACGGGCGGATAGTGGGAGCGGCGGTACTCAGATCAGTTCCTTCTCGCGCGTAGCTTTGGTGAAGGCCCCGTTGGGCCGCGCTTCGTACACGGATTCGTCGTGCAGGCTGACGTCCAGGCCCACCTCTTCGCTGGCCGCGTCCACACGCATGGGCAGGATGAGTTGCGTCACTTTGTAGAGCAACAGCGAGCCGCCGAAGGTGAAGCCCGACACGATCAGCAGGGCCAGCAGGTGGTAAAGAAACGTTTCGGTTTGGCCGTAGATGAGGCCCACCTCGCGGGCAAAGATGCCCGTGGCCAACATGCCCACAATGCCCCCCACGCCGTGGCAGGGAAATACGTCGAGCGTGTCGTCGAGCGTGGTGCGGGAACGAAAGTGGACCGCTAGGTTGGAGATGATGCTGGCCAACACGCCGATGAAAATGGCCGGGCCGTAGTTGACAAAGCCCGCTGCCGGCGTGATGGCCACCAGCCCCACCACGGCGCCGATGCAAGCCCCGATGGCTGAAGGCTTGCGCCCATTAACGGCGTCGAACAGAATCCAGGCCAGCATGGCGGCAGCCGAAGCCAGGTTGGTGGTCACGAAGGCATCCACGGCCAGGGCGTTGGCACCCAGCGAGGAGCCCGCATTGAAGCCAAACCAACCGAACCACAGCAGACTCGTGCCCAGCAGCACGTAGGGAATATTGGTGGCCGGAGCCACTTTTTGTTGCACGTGCACCTTGCGCCGCCCCAGCACCATGGCACCCGCCAAGGCCGCAAAGCCAGCCGAAATGTGCACCACCGTGCCGCCCGCAAAGTCAAGCACACCCCATCCGAACAGAAAGCCTTCCGGATGCCAGGTCCAGTGCGCCAGGGGCGCGTAGATGAACAGCGAGAACAGGCACATGAACAGCAGGAAACTCCAGAAGCGAGCGCGCTCGGCAAAGGCCCCCGTGATCAGGGCCGGGGTGATGATGGCGAACTTGAGCTGGAAGGCCGCAAAGAGGGCAAACGGCACAGACGAACCGATCTCGGGGTGCGGGGCCGTCCCGACGTTGTTGAACATGAAGAAAGAAAGCGGATTGCCGATCAGCCCCAGCCCGCCGACGCTGTCGCCAAAGGCCAGGCTGAAACCCACCACGTACCACAAAAGGCTGATGACGCCCAGGGCCATAAAGCTCTGCATCATGGTGGCAATCACATTTTTGGGTTGTACCATGCCACCGTAGAAAAACGACAGGCCCGGGGTCATGAGCAGCACAAAAGCCGAGGCCGTCAGCATCCAAGCGATATCGCCCGCGTTGAAAACCCCCTCTTCGGCCACGGGGTGTAAGGAGGGGTAGAAGGCGGCCCCTGCGCTCACGAGCACCAACAGGCCGAAGGCAATGGAACCAGCACCAGTACGAGTTTTCATATAGAAGTTAGTTTTTTTTGGAACGAAGATGTTAATCACGCACGCAATCACCTAAAAATCAAACCAAGCACCCTTCATTTGAAAATATTGCAGGTGTAAAGGTGATTTTTTGTAAAAATAAAAATTTCTTGCGCGAATACCCCCGTACCTTTCCCCCCGAAAACGGCGGGGCGTAGTGATTTACTTGGGTCGGGTGGGTGGTGCAAAGCGGAAAATTTTATATTTAGCGCACATTCGACCAAAAAAAATCAGTCACCAGATGATCAGGAAGTGTACTACCCTATTTTTCGCGCTTGCATTGGCCTTTTCGGCCGTGGCCCAAGTGGATCCGCCCGACGTGGACGACGACGACGATGACTTCGATATGTCGGACTTCGAGCCAGCTTCG
This sequence comes from Catalimonadaceae bacterium, assembly GCA_036734065.1. GTDB lineage: Bacteria > Bacteroidota > Bacteroidia > Cytophagales > Flexibacteraceae > DAIMZG01. The sequence continues at coordinate 604 of DAIMZG010000241.1, read as the reverse complement.
CCGCCGTCCATGAATTTTGCCACCAATAAGGTGCTGGCCCAATCGCCCACCACGCTCATCGGTCTGTTCTACGACTTTCACTTGCCGCACGACCTGACGGCAGGCAACGTCGTGGACGCGCCCGAAAGCAACATCGCCGACGACGTCCGGCTCAATCCGGCCCAAGCCCTCATCGCCACGGCCAACATCCCGCTCATGTCGCGCACCAAGGGCCTCATCAACATGAACGTGCTCTTTCAGCGGCAGCGGTACAACGTCGAAAACTCCAACGGCCACCCCCTCTCCCGTACCCTCGACGAAAACGGCCTCACCCGCAGTTCGGTACAGTTCACCTATTTCCGACCCCTCGACAACCGCCGCTTTCTGCTCTTTCAGGGCGGACTCGAGATCAATGGCGACTACGACTTCGCTTTTCAGTCGCTCAACACCCTGCGCGTGCCCGCCGCCGTGCTCTACGGCTGGAAGCCCAACGACCGCCTCATGTACGGCTTTGGCCTTTCGCGCACCTACTTGGGCGGGCCGCTCAACTACGTACCCATCATCTACTACTTCAACACCTTCCGCGACCAGCGTTGGGGCATCGAGGCCATTGCACCCGCCCGGG
>DAIMZG010000240.1:0-2899 GCA_036734065.1 Catalimonadaceae bacterium | reverse complement strand
GGGGCTGAATGTCCATCTCCATCGGGTTGGCCATGGCACTTTCGGAAAAGTCGCAGCTTTCGAGCTGGCGGCGGGCCTTGTCGCGGGCAGCCTGCTCTACCAGGGGGCTATTGGCCCCGCGCTGCAAGTACAGCCGGGCGTCGGCATAGCGCCCACGCCGGAGGTAGGCATCTCCCACAAACAGGCTAAGTTGCGCAGCATCGCGCGTGTCGGGGCGCAGGGCAATGTAGCGCTCGTAGTTACGCTGGGCTTCTTCCAGGTTCTGCACTGTACGGTACGCATTGCCCCGCAGCAAGTAGGCTTCGGCAAATTGCTCGTCTTTGCGAAGTGCTTTGTCTAGTTTGGCCAGGCCGTCATCGAAATTGCGCTTCTTGAAGTCAATCTGCGCATCCTGATAGAGCCTTATGGCCGACTTGTTGCGCGTACCCAGTTCGCCAAGGCGCTGGGCCATCGCCCCGGCCGATAGCAACCAAATGCCTATGATCAGGGAATATTGAGGTATTTGTGTGTTTGCAAAGAAAGTTCCCATTGGGGATTGGCTTTGATGTATTCGATAAGAAGGGGCGTCATTTGAGTGGCCCGGTCCCATTCGGGTTGCAGGAAAAGACGGCAATCGGGCCGCACGCGGGCGGCAAAGCTTTCGGCCCAGGCAAAGTCGCTCCGGTTATAGACCACCACCTTGAGCTCGTCGGCTTGCTGACACACTTCGGGCAGTGGGGCCTTAAACTTCTTGGGCGAGAAGCAAATCCAGTCCCAGGTGCCCGTCAGCGGGTGGGCACCCGACGTTTCGAGGTGGGTGCGGAAGCCCGCGGCCCGCAGTTGGTCGCAGAGCGTATCGAGCGGGTGCATGAGGGGCTCGCCGCCCGTGATCACGGCCAACCGCCCCGGGTGCGCGCACGCATCGGCCACCATGTCGGTCACGGCCCGCTGAGGATGTTGGTCGGCATTCCACGATTCTTTTACATCGCACCAGTGGCAGCCCACGTCGCAACCGCCCAGGCGGATGAAATACGCCGCCCGTCCGCTGTGGGCACCTTCGCCTTGCAAGGTGTAGAAAGCCTCCATCAGGGGCAGCGTCTTTACGATTTGGGCAGTAGTGGGCATCATGAGTAAAACGGTGATCGGACGGTCGGCACGTATTCATGCCTACGTCTCATAAGTATATACTTTAGGCAACAGCAAACGCTGCCGGATGATTTCGCCCATCAGCAAAGCGGGCACTACGTACGTCACCACGAAGCCTCCCCACGTGGCGGCCAGCACACCGGGATGGTCGCCTGCCCCCGCTTTGATCCAGAAGCTCAGAAAGATAATAAGCCAGATGCCAATGGCAGCACTTACTACAAAAAACAGCAACGCCAGCGCGGCCCGCCCCTGCGGCAAATGGTAGGGAAAGCGACGCTCCACCCACACGTAAGTTCCCACCAACAGCAGGCCCGTCAGCGGAAATTGTATGGGCAAATAGAAAATCCCCGGGGCATTGGCCAGCAACAAGGGCAAGTACAGGACCTCGCGACCCATCAGCAGCACGGTCCAAGCCAATTGCACCACCGTGTGTACCCACGCACTGCGGAAAATGAGGCCCCGCCGAGGATGCTGGTCAAAGGCAAGCCACTTGCGCATCAGGACGTTCGTACGGGTCGGTAGATGGCCCGGCGGGCCGCCAGCAGCGTGTTTTTGAGCAAACCCACGCGGGTCATCGGCCCCACGCCACCGGGCACAGGCGTGAGGTGGCTGCAACGCGGGGCCACCTCGTCGAAGGCCACGTCGCCGCGCAGGGCAAAGCCGCTTTTGCGGCTGGTATCGGCCACGCGGCTGATGCCTACGTCCACCACCACGGCGCCCTCCTTCACCATATCGGCTTTCAGAAACTCGGGTACGCCCAGGGCAGCCACCACAATGTCGGCCTGACGGGTCAGTTCGGCTAGGTTTTTCGTCCGGCTGTGGCAAACGGTCACAGTGCAATTGCCCGGATAGGCATTGCGGGCCAGCAAGATGCTCATCGGCGAGCCTACGATGTGGCTGCGCCCAATCACGACGCAGTGCTTGCCGGAGGTCTCTACCTGATAGTGCTCGAGCAGCAGCAAAATGCCGTAGGGCGTGGCGGGCAGGTAGGTGGGCAGGCCTTTGGCCATCCGGCCCACGTTGGCCGGGTGAAAGCCGTCCACATCCTTCTCGGGGGCGATGGTGTCGGTGACGCGCTCGGACGAAATGTGGTCGGGCAAGGGCAACTGCACAATCAGCCCGTCTATGTCGTCGTCGTCGTTAACGGCCCGGATTTGCGCCAGCAGTTCTTTTTCAGTCACATCGCGCTCGAAACGGAACAGCGAGGAACGAAAGCCCACTTCCTCGCAGTCTTTGACTTTGTTGCGCACGTAGGCTTCGCTGGCGGGGTTGTTGCCCACCAGAATGGCGGCCAGGTGGGGAGTCTTCTCGCCGGCCTGGCGCATCTGAAGCACTTCGGCCGTAATGTCTTGGCGAATGCGGTCGGCCGTGGCTTTTCCGTCGAGTAGTATCATAGGTACAAAAATAAAAAAGGCCCCGCACTAACGATCGGGGCCGGGCAGAGAACTGGATCAGGCATTGAGGCTGAGCACGGCCATGAAGGCCTCCTGCGGAATCTCGACGCTGCCCACCTGGCGCATACGCTTCTTACCTTTCTTCTGCTTTTCGAGCAGTTTGCGCTTGCGCGAAATATCACCGCCGTAGCACTTGGCAATCACGTTCTTGCGCATGGCCTTGACGGTTTCGCGGGCAATGACCTTGGTGCCGATCGAAGCCTGAATGGCGATTTCGAACATCTGGCGCGGGATAAGTTCGCGCAGTTTTTCGCAGAGGCGCCGGCCCCATTCGTACGACTTGTCGCGGTGTACGATGGCCGAGAGGGCGTCCACGCGCT
>DAIMZG010000239.1:0-2899 GCA_036734065.1 Catalimonadaceae bacterium | reverse complement strand
AGCGCGTGGACGCCCTCTCGGCCATCGTACACCGCGACAAGTCGTACGAATGGGGGCGGCGCCTCTGCGAAAAACTGCGCGAACTGATCCCGCGCCAGATGTTCGAAATCGCCATTCAAGCCTCGATCGGTACCAAGGTCATTGCCCGCGAAACCGTCAAGGCCATGCGCAAGAACGTAATTGCCAAGTGCTATGGCGGCGATATTTCGCGCAAGCGCAAACTGCTCGAAAAGCAGAAGAAGGGTAAGAAACGCATGCGCCAGGTGGGCAGCGTCGAGATTCCGCAGGAAGCCTTCATGGCCGTGCTCAGCCTCAATGCCTGATCCAGTTCTTTGCCCGGCCCCGATCGTTAGTGCGGGGCCTTTTTTATTTTTGTACCTATGATACTACTCGACGGAAAAGCCACGGCCGACCGCATTCGCCAAGACATTACGGCCGAAGTGCTTCAGATGCGCCAGGCCGGCGAGAAGACTCCCCACCTGGCCGCCATTCTGGTGGGCAACAACCCCGCCAGCGAAGCCTACGTGCGCAACAAAGTCAAAGACTGCGAGGAAGTGGGCTTTCGTTCCTCGCTGTTCCGTTTCGAGCGCGATGTGACTGAAAAAGAACTGCTGGCGCAAATCCGGGCCGTTAACGACGACGACGACATAGACGGGCTGATTGTGCAGTTGCCCTTGCCCGACCACATTTCGTCCGAGCGCGTCACCGACACCATCGCCCCCGAGAAGGATGTGGACGGCTTTCACCCGGCCAACGTGGGCCGGATGGCCAAAGGCCTGCCCACCTACCTGCCCGCCACGCCCTACGGCATTTTGCTGCTGCTCGAACACTATCAGGTTGAAACCTCGGGCAGGCACTGCGTCGTGATTGGGCGCAGTCACATTGTGGGTTCGCCGATGAGCATCTTGCTGGCCCGCAACGCCTATCCGGGCAATTGCACCGTGACCATCTGCCACAGCCGAACCAAAAACTTGGCTGACCTCACCCGCCAGGCCGACATCGTGGTGGCGGCCCTGGGTGTGCCCGAATTTCTGAAGGCCGACATGGTGAAAGAAGGGGCCGTGGTGGTGGACGTGGGCATCAGCCGCGTGACCGACGCTGGCCGCAAAAGTGGCTTTGCCCTGCGTGGCGACGTGGCCTTCGACGAGGTAGCTCTGCGCTGCAGCTACATCACACCCGTGCCCGGCGGTGTGGGGCCGATGACCCGCGTGGGACTGCTCAAAAACACGTTGCTGGCCGCCCGCCGGGCTATCTACAGCCCCGTACGTTCGACCTGATGCGCAACTGGCTGGCCTTCGACCAACACCCCCGGCGGGGCCTGGTGTTTCGCAGTGCGTGGGTACACACGGTGGTGCAACTGGCCTGGGTCGTGCTGCTGATGGGCCGCGAGGCCCTCTACTTGCCGCTGCTGCTGGCCAATGCCCCCGGCATTTTCTACTTGCCTATCCAGTTTCCGCTGACGGGCCTGCTGCTGGTGGGGGCCTACGTATGGGTGGAGCGCCGGTTTCCTGATCACCTGCCGCAAGGGCGGGCCGCATTGGCGTTGCTGTTTTTTGTGGTGAGCGCCACGATCGGCATTTGGCTCGTTATCTTTCTGAGCTTCTGGATCAAAGCGGGCAGCAGTGCCCAGCCGGGAGCACTGGCCGCTACGTGGGCCAGCTTTGTGCTTACGTACATATTGCCTGCCTGGCTGATGGGCGAAATCATCCGGCAGCGTTTGCTGTTTCCTAAAGTATATGCCCACCAGACGGGGGCCTGAGCACGCGCTGATCCTCTAGTTTTTGTTTTGAGTATGCTACCAACTTCTGCCCCGACCGTAACGACTTTGCCGCTCATGGAGGCTTTCTACACCCTGCAGGGCGAAGGAGCCCACAGCGGCCGGGCGGCGTACTTCATCCGCCTGGGCGGCTGCGACGTGGGCTGCCACTGGTGCGACGTGAAAGCATCGTGGGACGCCGCGCAATATCCCCAGCGAGCTGTCACCGACATTGTGGCCGACGCACGCGCGCACCCGGGGCGGCTGGCCGTTGTCACGGGGGGCGAGCCCCTCATGCACCCGCTCGACACGCTCTGCGACCAATTGCGGGCGGCGGGCTTCCGCACCCACCTTGAAACGTCGGGGGCCCACCCGCTGACGGGCACCTGGGACTGGATTTGCTTCTCGCCCAAGAAGTTTAAGGCCCCACTGCCCGAAGTGTGTCAGCAAGCCGACGAGCTCAAGGTGGTGGTCTATAACCGGAGCGACTTTGCCTGGGCCGAAAGCTTTGCCGCCCGCGTGCGGCCCGATTGCCGTCTTTTCCTGCAACCCGAATGGGACCGGGCCACTCAAATGACGCCCCTTCTCATTGAATACATCAAAGCCAATCCTCAATGGGAACTTTCTTTGCAAACGCACAAATACCTCGATATTCCCTGATCGTAGGTTTTTGGTTGATGGCAGCCGTGGCAACGGCCCAACGCCCAGGCGAACTGAGTACACGCAACAAATCGGCCGTCCGCCTGTATCAGGATGCGCAGATTGATTTCAAGAAACGCAACTTCGACGAGGGCATCGCCAAGCTCGAAAAAGCCCTGCGCAAAGACGAGCAGTTTGCCGAAGCCTACTTGCTGCGGGGCAATGCGTACCGTACGGTGCAAAACCTGGAAGAAGCCCAGCGCAACTACGAACGTTACATCGCCCTTCGCCCCGACACGCGCGATGCCGCCCAACTCAGTCTTTTTGTAGGAGAAGCGCTCCTCCGGCGCGGGCGCTACGCCGACGCCCGGCCGTATTTGCAGCGCGGAGTGGAAAGTCCCCTCCTTGAACAGGCCGCCCGCGACAAGGCCCGCCGCCAGCTCGAAAGTTGCGACTTTTCCGAAAGTGCCATGGCCAACCCGATGGAGATGGACATTCAGCCCC
>DAIMZG010000238.1:0-2903 GCA_036734065.1 Catalimonadaceae bacterium | reverse complement strand
GGCAGCCGCGTCGAGATGGCCGACGCCCTGCGGGCCAACGGCAAAATTTACGTAGTGGTGGCCGTGGTGGCCATCATCATGGCCGGACTGCTGACGTACCTAATCCGCCTCGACCACAAAATTACCCGCCTCGAAAAAGACACCCCTGACCCTGACGCTTCACACGCATGAAAAAGACCCATATTTTCGGTATTGTCATTATCGCCGTCGCCATCGGCGTGATTATCTCCACAGCGGGCGACGCCAGTTCGTACGTTACTTTCACGCAGGCCGAACAGTTGGCCCAGTCGGGCAAGGATGCCAAAGTGCACGTAGTGGGCGAACTGACCAAAGATCCCGTCGGGCAAATTGTCGGGCTCGAGTATCAGCCCCAGGTGGATCCCAACTACTTTGCCTTTACGCTGGTGGACGACGAAGGCCGTACGCAGCGGGTAGTCTATCGCAACCCCATGCCCCAGGATTTCGAACGCTCCGAAAAGGTGGTGGTCATCGGCGGCTACCACAACGCCGATTTGTTTGTGGCCGACAAAATCCTGATGAAGTGTCCTTCCAAATATCAGGAAAACGAGTTTCAGGAAGCTAGCATTTCCGGAAAATAATACCCGGCTAACGGGCCAAGAAACCGAATGTACGACGGGATAGTTGTATCCCTAGTTCACCCCTCACACCATGATCAATACCTTCGTTGGCAACCTGGGCCACTTGCTGGTCATCCTTTCCTTTGTGGCTTCGCTGGTGGCGGCGGCGGCCTATCTGCTGACTACGCAGTCTCAGCCGTTGGCGCAGCGCGACCGCTACCGCCGCATGGCCCGCACGGCCTTCTGGATACACGGCCTGGCCGTGGTCGGCGTGGTGGCTACCTTGTTTTACATCATCTACCACCACCTCTACGAATACCACTACGCTTGGAGCCACTCTTCTAACAATTTGCCGACTGAGTTTATGATCTCCTGCTTCTGGGAAGGTCAGGAGGGCAGTTTTCTGCTCTGGATTTTCTGGCAAATGGCTTTGGGACTGATCCTGATGTACCGCCAGCCCCGCTGGGAAGCCTCGGTGATGGCTGTGTTCGCCCTGGTACAGGCCTTTTTGGCCTCGATGATCCTGGGGGTGGTGATTCCGGGGCTCGATCTGAAAATTGGCTCCTCGCCCTTCGTGCTCATGCGCGACGCGATGGATGCGCCCATTTTCCAGCAAAACCCCAACTACCGCCCCGAAGACGGCACAGGGCTCAACCCGTTGCTGCAAAACTACTGGATGGTCATCCACCCGCCCACGCTGTTTCTGGGCTTTGCCGCCACGCTGGTGCCCTTCGCCTTTATGATCGCCGGGCTGTGGCAGCGGCAGTACAGCGAGTGGATCCGTCCGGCCATGACGTGGGGCTTGTTTGCGGCCGGCATCCTCGGCGTAGGCATCCTGATGGGCGCCTACTGGGCCTACGAAACCCTCAACTTTGGGGGCTACTGGAACTGGGATCCGGTCGAAAATGCCGTGTATATCCCCTGGCTGGTGCTGGTGGCCAGCCTGCACGTCATGAGCGCCTACCGCAAAAAAGGCCACGGCCTCAAGTCGGCCATGATCCTGATGGCGGCCTCGTTTGTGCTCATTCTCTATTCGACTTTCCTGACCCGCAGCGGCATTTTGGGCGATGCTTCTGTGCATTCGTTTACAGACCTGGGCCTCTCGGGCCAACTGATGATCTATTTGCTGGCCTTCACGGTGATGGCCACGGCCCTGCTGGCCTACCGCTGGCGCGACATTCCCACTTCGGAGAAAGAAGTATCGGTCTATTCGCGGGAGTTTTGGGTGTTTACGGGCGCCACCGTGCTCTGCCTGGCGGCCTTCCAGGTGCTGGTGCCTACCTCGCTGCCCGTCTATAACGCCTTTGTCAACAACCTGGGCGGCAACTCCAACCTGGCTCCTCCGGCCGATGCCATTGCTTTCTACACCAATTGGCAGATGTGGTTTTTTATCATCATTGCCCTCATGACGGGAGTCGGCCAGTATTTCTGGTGGAAACAGATGAACCACAAGAACTGGACGAGCAAGCTCACCATGCCGGCCATCGTGGCCCTGGTGATTACGACGGCCCTGATCGTGTTCACCCGCGTGGACAATTTTGTTTACATCCTCGTGCTGCTGGCCGGCGTTTTTGCCGTGGTGGCCAACGGCGCGGTGGCTTTTACGCTGTTACGCAAGCAACCCAAACTGTCGGGCGGTGCCCTGGCCCACGTGGGCGTAGGGCTGATGCTGATCGGCGTGATGTACTCGTCGGGTTATTCGGACGTGATCTCGATCAACAATTCGGGGCTGATTTACCGCAAAGAATTCAGCGACGACATGAACCGCGAAAATGTGCTGCTGTGGCGCAATACGCCCAAAGCAATGGGCGACTACGAAATGCGCTATAAGGGGCCGCACCTTTCGTCGGCTGACTTCCCGGGCTACATCCGGCAAGAAGACCTCAAGCGTTTGTCCGATCCCTACCGGGCTGTGACCAAAGCAGCCCTCGTCCACAAAGAGAAAACGTATTTCCAGCGCGGCGATACCATCCGGATATATCCCGAAAACATCTATTACCAGATAGAGTATCTTCGGGCCGATGGCAAGCAGTTTACGCTCTACCCGCGGGCGCAGGTAAATCCGAGCATGGGCCTGTTGGCTTCCCCCGACATCCAGAAAATGCCTGATTATGATCTTTATACCCACGTATCGTCCATCCCCCCGCCCGACCAGGAGCCGGAGTGGAACGAGCCGGAGACTTTCCAAGTAGCCGTGGGCGATACGTTCATCATCCACGACTTCATTGCCGAACTGATCGGTGTAGAGCGCGTGCGCGAGGTGGACGATGTCCGGCTCGGCGAGCAGGATGCGGCCGTGCAGGCCAACGTGCGCATCTACGGCAA
>DAIMZG010000237.1:0-2912 GCA_036734065.1 Catalimonadaceae bacterium | reverse complement strand
AAGGCCGCACGGCCGCCACCGTGTCGAACGTAGGATCGAGCGTGCGGCCGATGCCCTCCAGGATCGTCAGCGCCCGCAGAATCAGGAATACCGGGCCGGGCATGTGCAGGCGGTAGCGGTAGATGATCTTTTGCAGGCGCGACACAAAGTCGGCCATTTGCATCTCGCCCACGTCGAGCACGGCGTAGTCCTCGATCAACTCGCCGAGGTCGTATTCGAAGGCCCGCATGTCCACGATGTCGGTCTCGACGGCCAGGCGACGCAAACTTGCCGCCATGCCCTTGGCATCGCGCCGCGCCATGCCGATAAATACGCCCGAAAAAGCGAATTTCTGGGGTTTCAACAGCTTGCCCACCATCCCAAAATCAATCAGGGCAATGGTGCCGTCGGGCTTGACCAGCACATTGCCCGGGTGCGGATCGGCGTGAAAAAAGCCTTCCTCGAATATCTGGTTGAGGTAGATATCGGTACCCCGGCGGGCCATCGTGCGCGGATCGAGCCCCCAGGCCCGCAGTTGCTCGATGTCGGTGATCTTGCAGCCACTCACAAAGTCGGCCACCAGCACGCGCTCGGTGGTCAGCTTGCGGTACGGTTTGGGGATGAGCAGGTGGGGCCGATCGCGGTAGATGCGCCGGAACTGCTCCATGTGGCGGGCTTCGGTACGGTAGTCGAGTTCGCGCTGCACGGTCTTGTCGAAGGTCTCGACGATTTCGAGCGGATTGAGGATGCCGTTGTTGAGGAAATAGTTTTCGGTGAGGCGGACAAACTCGCGCAGCAAGATCAGGTCGGTACGCACTTTTTCCTGCACGCCGGGGCGCTGAATCTTGACCACCACGTCTTCGCCCGTGCGCAGCCGCCCCCGGTGCACCTGACCGATAGAAGCCGAGCCGAGGGGAATTTCGTCGAACCAGGCGAAGAGCTCGCTAATGGGCTGCCCGGTTTCCTGCTCGAAGATCGCGCGGGCCTTGGCGGCATCGAAGGGGGGCACGTGGCTCTGGAGCTTCTCAAACTCTACGATAAGCCCGGCGGGCAGCACGTCGGGGCGATTGCTCAGTACCTGGGCCAGCTTGATGAACGTGGGCCCGAGCTCTTCGACGATCATGCGGATGCGCTCAAAGCGGCTAAATTCCAGCACCGAGCGGTCGCCGTGCGTCCAGTCGAGCATTTGCCGACTCGGGATTACTTTTTTGAGGGGTGTGCTGACGACGATGTCCTCAAACCCGTATTTGAGTATCACCTCCACCACCCGGCGGACGCGCTGGATGTTGCGAACCGTCTGATTGAATCGCATACAGGTTGCTTAGGGCATTAAAAAAATAGTACGCCCGGATTTGGGCAAAGCAAACGGCCCGCAGCACGATAAAAAAACCGGATTGGCCAGCGACCAATCCGGTTTTGGGCCGGGCATAAAAAATTTATTATTTCGAGACAGCACCTTTTTTAGCGACTTTATCTTCGGCCAGCAAGCGGGCTTCGAGCGAGGCGATGCGGGCTTTGAGGTCTTGCACTTCGGTGGAAGAGGCGAAATTAAAATTGTTCACTACGCGCTCGGTCATTGCACGGAGTTGGCCTTCAAATTCGTTTTTGCGGCCTTCGGTATTCTTGACAAAGTCATCCACGAGGCGCTTGCCTTCTTCGGCCGAAAGTTTTCCTTCGCCTACCATACGGTCCACGGCTTCTTGCATTTTTTCGGCGGTATAGGATACCAGTCCGACACTTGTATAAAGGAATTTTTTAAACAGATCTTCCATGATGGAAAAATTTAGATGGTGATAGGATTTGTAGGGCCGTGCGGCCTTTATTCCGACAGGGCACACAAAAATAGCAAAAAAACCCGAACGTTGCCGGACAACGCCCGCCGGGCAACGGCGCGGCTTGATCAAATGTATTACTTTTGACCTCCATTCTCCGACCTGATTATCCAACCCGAACGCATGGCTGATTATCCCTTCCAATCTACGGAAGCCAAGTGGCGACAACGCTGGGCCGACCAACACATTTACCGCACGGCCGTTGACCCTACCCGCCCCAAATACTACGTGCTCGACATGTTTCCCTACCCTTCGGGTGCGGGGCTGCACGTGGGCCACCCGCTGGGCTACATTGCCTCCGACATTGTGGCCCGTTACAAGCGCCTCAAGGGCTTCAACGTGTTGCACCCCATGGGCTTCGATGCCTTCGGGTTGCCCGCCGAGCAATACGCCATCCAGACCGGACAGCACCCGGCCGTCACGACCGAGGCCAACATTGAGCGCTACAAGGAACAACTCCGTAACCTAGGCTTTTCCTTCGACTGGGAACGCGAAATCCGCACCAGCGACCCGGCCTACTACCGCTGGACGCAGTGGATATTCCTGCAACTCTTCGATAGCTGGTACGACCAGGCGGCCGACCGGGCCCGCCCCATCGCCGAACTGGTGGCCTACCTGGCCGCCCACGGCACGGCCGACTTGCGGGCCGTCCGCGACGAAGCCGCGCCGGACTTTACGGCCGCCGCCTGGGCGCAAATGGACGAGGCTGCCCAGCAGCGTACGTTGCTCGACTACCGCCTGACGTACCTGTCGGAGGCGGTGGTCAACTGGTGTCCGGCCCTGGGCACGGTGCTGGCCCACGACGAGGTCAAAGACGGCTTTTCGGAGCGCGGTGGCCACCCCGTCGAGCGCCGCCGCATGAAGCAATGGATGATGCGCATCACCGCCTACGCCGACCGCCTGCTGACCGGCCTGGCCGACCTCGACTGGTCGGAGGCCGTCAAGGAAATGCAAACCAACTGGATCGGCAAATCGTACGGGGCCGAGCTGGATTTTCGGGTGGACCCCCTCCCTAGCCCTCCCCCTACTGGGGAGGGGGCGCCTACTAGCCCTCCCCCTACTGGGGAGGGGGCGCCTATCGGGGAGGGAATGCACTCCCTC
>DAIMZG010000236.1:0-2922 GCA_036734065.1 Catalimonadaceae bacterium | reverse complement strand
GCCCTGCACGCGGCCGGGGTGCACCACAGCGGCATCGTCACCGCCGACGAAAAGGGCATGCTATCCGTGCGCTACAACGACCTGCTGGCGCCCCTGATCAAATCGGTGCAGGAACTCAAAGCGGAGAATGATGCGCTCAAGGCGGAGAGTAATGTCCTCAAAACCGAAAACCACCTGATGAAAAGCAGAACGGATTCGGTAGAAGACCAACTGAAGGCGCTCAACACCGAGATCGAAAAAATCCGGGAAGCCCTGCAACTGGAGGCTGCTCGCTAACATTTCTCTACATTCCACCCTGTCCTCCCTTGCCAATTTCCGTGGGCGGGCATAGCGCCCAACGTCATCCCCATGCACAAACGCTACTTACTCCCCCTGCTGCTTTTGGCGGGCCCGGGCTACGCCCAATCCACGCTCGTCATTCGTGCCGGGGCCAACATGGTGGTTGCCCCCGGCACCACCCTCATCGCCAACAATGTCCGCCACGATGGCGCGGGCAGCCAGCTCACCAACAACGCTGACTTGTTTTTCAGCGGTAATTTTGAGCAGCTAAACGGCGCTACCTATTCGGCCGGGCCCGCCAACTGGATCGAACTCAACGGCTCGGCCACGCAGACCCTGAGCGGCGATGGGCTGCTGACTTTTCCGCGCCTGCGCATCAACAACGCCGACGGCCCGGTGCAACTGCTCCAGGACGTGGCCATCAGCGACAGGGTGCTGATCCAGGCCGGCAAGCTCGACCTGAATGGGCGCAATGTAGATTTGGGCACTACTGGTACGCTCGTAGAAGACCGACAAAACAACCGCCTGGTCATTGACCAAACCGCCCTCAACGAGAGCAACAAGGGCGGCTACGTACGCGTCAGCAACCGGGCCACCGCGGCTGATCTGGCCGAGGTAGGGGGTACGGGCATTTTTCTGGCCAATGCGGGCACGGTCAGCCTAGACCGCTACCACTACCAAGGCACCGACGTGGGCGAAGGCGCCATCAGGAAAAACTACGAAGTGACGGGCACGCCCACGGACGCCACCATGCGGATCGAATTTGCGGTGGACGAGCTGGCCGGCACGCTTGCGGATGAAGACCTGAAGTTGTTTCGCTTCAACGGCACTATCTGGGAAAATCAGGGCGGCACCTGGACGGACGACGCCGTTAATTACGTGGAGCTGACGGGAATTGCGGCCTTTTCGCCCTGGACGGTGGGCAGTGCCAGTACGCCGCTGCCCATCACGCTGCTGCGCTTCGAGGCCCTCCGCCAAGATGCGCGCCAGGTGCTGCTCACCTGGACCACCACCTCGGAGACCAACAACCTGGGCTTTGAGGTAGAACTGAGTGGCGACGCGCAGCAATTTCGGAAAATAGCTTTCGTAGAAGGGGCGGGCAACAGCCAGACCCTCCGCGACTACGCCCTGGAAGTGACCAATGCCTCGGCGGCTTACTACCGCCTCAAGCAATTAGACACCGACGGGGCGTTTAGCTACAGTCCGGTGCGCTTCGTGGCGGGCGGGGCCGCCACCCTAGCCCTGCGGGTCTATCCCAATCCCAACCAGGGCCGCGTGGTGCTCAGCCTCGGCGAAAACGTGACGGGGGAAGAGCCCATCGAACTGCGCCTGACCGACCTGCGCGGACGGACGCTCTGGCAGCAAAAAACCACCCTGGCCAGCGGCAACCAAAGCCTCAACCAGGTCTTGACGCGCTCGGCTGCCGGAGCCTATTTCCTGCAAGTAACGGCCCGGCAAGCGCTTTTCGTAGAAAAACTCGTGGTGCACTGAGGGCTTCTTGCGCCTAATGAGGCGCTCACTCGGCCAACGCGCCCCGTTGAGAACCCGGTACTTTTAGAATACCCTCCCCTCGCCATCAGGCCGGAGAAGATGTCAGAGCCCGAAGGCCTGTGGCAACCAGAGGCTCAGTTGCGGTACGTAGGTAATCACCAGCAAGGCCACCACCATCGCCAGAAACAGCGGCAGCAGGGGGCGCACCACGTCTTTGATCTCCACGTTGGCCACCCCGCACCCCACAAATAGCACCGACCCGACGGGGGGTGTACAAAGCCCGACGCAAAGGTTGACGACCATCACGATGCCGAAGTGGACGGGGTGCATGCCCAGGGCCGTCACCACGGGCAAAAAAATGGGGGTGAAAATCAGCACCGCCGGGGTCATGTCCATAAAGATGCCCACCAGCAGGAGAATGACGTTGATGATGAGCAAGATTATGACGGGGTTGTCGCTGATGCCCAGCAAGAACGCGCTCACGCTCTGGGGGATGTTGAGGTACGAAAGTGCCCACGACATGGCCATCGAAGTGCCGATGAGCAACATCACGATGGCCGTCGTTTCGACCGTGGCCAGCAGCACGTCGGGCAGGTCGCGCACCTTTATTTCCCGATAGACGCCCAGGGCCAGCACGCCCGTGTAGAGCACGGCGATGGCCGAGGCTTCGGTGGCCGTAAACAAGCCCGCCACGATGCCCCCGATCACCACCACCAGCAACAGCAAACTCGGGATAGCCGCCAGGCCCTTGCGTACAAAAAATCGCCACGAGGGCGCATCGCCCACCGGGTACTTGTAGCGATAGGCATAGACCCCCGCCACCACCATCAGCGACAGCCCCAGCAGCAGACCCGGTAAATAGCCCGCCACAAACAAGGCTGCGATGGACACCCCACCGCTCGAAAGCGAATAGACAATCAGGATGTTGCTGGGCGGAATGATCATGCCCGTGGTGGCCGAGGTGATGTTGACCGCCGCCGCGAAGGGCGGCGAATAGCCTTCCTTGACCATCCGCGGATTCATAAATCCCCCGATGGCCGACGCCGCTGCGACCGCCGAACCCGATATGGCCCCAAAGAGCATGCAGGCCACAATGTTGACGTAGGCCAGGCCCCCGGGCAGCATCCCGACCAGGGCTTTGGCGAAGTCTAT
>DAIMZG010000235.1:0-2940 GCA_036734065.1 Catalimonadaceae bacterium | reverse complement strand
GCTACTACACCGAGCCCTACGGCTACGTCCGGACGCGCACGGCCATTCTGGGCGGGGGCAATTCGGCCATCGAAGCGGCCCTCGATCTTTTTCGCCACGGCGTGCAGGTCGAGATGTTTTTGCTCGAAGACGACTTTGTGCCCACCGCCAAATACTGGTTGCTGCCCGACATCCGCAACCGCGTCAAGGCGGGCGACATTGTGGTGCACCGCAACGTACGGGCCGAGGCCATCACGCCCGAGGCCGTGCACATACGCCACGCCGACGGCGAGTTGCGGACTCATCCGGCCGACTTTGTGCTGGCCCTGATCGGCTACCGCCCCGATGCGGATTTGCTACGCCGCGCGGGCATTGTGCTGCACGGCGATGCCCTCATTCCGCAGATCAACCCCGACACCTTCGAAACCAACGTGCCCGGGCTGTACGTGGCTGGCTCGGTGGTGGGTGGCGAGGAGACGGCCAAGATATTCATCGAGAACGGGCGACACCACGGGGCGGCCGTAATGTCGCACATCCTCCAGCAACGCGCCGAACCCGTTCGGGCCTGAACGACGGTGGTAGAGACGTAGCGTGCTACGTCTTTTAGGTGGATGGTAGAGACGTAGCATGCTACGTCTCTACGGCGACGGAACAACCCGGCCGCGAATTTCACGAAATAACAAAAAAACAGGCTTTCAGCGCAGCGTTACCATGATAGATTTTTTGCTTCAGCAGCGGGTACGTCCCATGGGGCCATTGCCACCCGACGGAGGTCCGTGGTACGCCGAAACCAACCTGGACGCTTTTGTGGCCGAGCCTTGGAACGCGATTTCGTCGCTGGCATTTTTGGTACCCGTGTTCTACTGGCTCGTCCGCCTGCGGGGGCATTATCACCATTATCCGTTCCTGACGGCCACCATACCCCTGCTGTTTTTGGGGGGGCTGGGCAGCACCTTGTTTCACGCTTTCCGGCGGTCGTGGTTTTTTTGGGCCCTCGACGTGTTTCCCATTATTGTGCTCACCTTCGCCGTGAGCGCCTATTTTTGGTACCAGGTGGCCCCCTTTCGGGGACGGGCCCGCTGGACGTTCGTCGGGGTGGTGATGGTCGGCGCCATCGGGCTACGGGTTTGGCTGTTTAGTTATTCGGGGCTGAACGGCATGGCGCTCATCAATGCGGGCTACTTTCTGACAGGCGTGCTGATTTTCCTGCCCGCCCTGATCTTGTTGCGCCGTACGCGCCTGATGGCCTACGGCTACATCGTGGGTTCTACGTTGCTGTTCGTGGTGGCGCTGCTCTTTCGCCGCTACGACGTACCCTACACCTGGATGCCCATGGGCACACACTGGCTCTGGCACGTGTGCGGAGCCGCGGGCACCTGGCTGCTGGGCGAATATCTCTACCGGGTGGCTTATCTGAGCGATCGGCCCGACCGGGTGGCCGATTCGGTCCCCTTGCCCCCCACTCCCGAACCCCGGATATCTGAATCGCGCCGGACGGCGACGCCCACGCGCAAAGCTTGAGTGGGTCATACGTCTGTCGGGGCCAATGTGCGCCGCAGGGCGATCGTGTGGTGATCGGCAGCCTCGCGCAACAGCCATTCGGTGTGGGTTAGGCGCTGGGCCAGGGGCACATTGGCAAAATCGCGCGCTTCGCCCAGCACGGCGTGCAAACCCCGCCAGGCGTCGGCTTGCAAGCTGAGCAGCGTACGCAGTCCTTCCAACTCCACCACGCGGCTCAGGTCCGAATAGCGCACCCATTCGCCATTGCGCTTGAGGCGACCCACCTTCTCGCCCAGCCAGGCGGCCGTCCGCTTTACGACATCCACGCGCCCATCGAAACGGGTGATGAGTTCTTCCAGCAGCCTGCGCTGGGTGTGCAATTCAGTGCCAACGGTCACGAGCCATTCAGCCAATTGGCTGCCTTCGTTCTGGCGGCGGCAACGTTCGGCTAGTTCGATGGCCGCCACGGCAGCAGCCAGGTGGTCGTTGAGGTAGATCAGGAGCAGTTCTTGGCGCATACAAAATTATTTTTTGTTTACTACGCAAACCAGCAGACAGCGGCGGCACAAGGCCTCGACGTAGAAGGTACGCGCCTACTCCCGCCCAGAGCACATTCGGCCCTGGCAACTAGCGGCCGAGATCACTTGCGTGTTCTCTGCCGCCATTTTTTATACTGCGCCCCCAGATACTCGCCGGGCGAATTTTCCTTGATGGGGTTCCACTTAAAGGGATAATCTACCCGCCGCACGTAGCTGAAACGCAAGTTGGAAATATCAAACTGCGTTTGCTGCTGGTCCGCGTAGGTAAATTCGTGCGAACTGAGGGTGTAGAAAAAGCCGGCGAAGAACGCTTCGCAATTGTAGCCCAGCGAAATGCGCCCGTCGGCGGGCATCTTGAGCAAGCCCCGGCGTTGCAAGTCACTCGTAGGGCCATAGCGCGTTTGGCTCAGGGCCAGGCCCGGGTCGAGCGTCAGCGAGACGGTGGCAAACCAGTTTTCCTGAAACACAAAGGTATAGACGTACCCCCCGATAATGCCGAACCCCTGAAAATTGCCGAAACGCAGGCTGGCTTCTTCCGAGAAACGCTCGCTGGCCGACATGGGCACCAGCGAAGAATCGGCCCGGACAAAGTGCAAACGCAGGTACGTGCCCGCAATAAACGACCCGGCATTTTTGCGCTGTAGTTCGCTCTGGATGAAAGCCGCCCGGTACGAAAACTGTCGGTAGTTGAAGCAGTAGTAGAACCGTCCGCCGATGGTGCGGACGCGCAAATCCGACCGCTGCGGGAAGCTTTGTCCCCGTCGCCAGTTGGGATCGAATCGGCCGGGGCGCCCCAGGTAGAAACCCCGGTACGTCTGCAGCACAATGTCGTAGCCCGTGCGTCGGCCGTACGTGTTGGCCTGCAAATCAATGGCGCGGGTGGTGCCAAACCGCTCGGCATCGCGCGTAAAAACGGGCAACC
>DAIMZG010000234.1:0-2974 GCA_036734065.1 Catalimonadaceae bacterium | reverse complement strand
GCTGGCGGTAGCCCTTCGAAAGGGCACCGATCTTTTTGTGCTGCTCGCGGCCCAGGCCCGTCTGTTCGACCATCGTGCCGATGCGCTCGCGCAACGTATTCCCGCGCAGGCCGTGCAGTTGTCCCGCGAAGGCGAGGTATTCGCGCACGTACATATCGAGGTAGAGGGCATTGTGCTCGGGCAGGTAGCCCACGCGGCGGCGCACTTCGAGGGGGGCCTGGGCCACGTCGTAGCCGCAGACCTCCACCCGTCCCCGCGTGGCCGACAAATAGCCCGTCGCGATTTTCATGGTCGTGGACTTGCCCGCCCCGTTGGGCCCCAGAAAACCCAGCACTTCGCCGGGCTGGCCCACAAAGCTGATGTCGTCCACGGCGTTCTGACGGCCGTACACCTTGACCAGATGCTGCACAGAAATGGACATAGAAACGGGAAACGATGGCCCGTGATGGCAGGCCGCATATCGGGTAAAGTAAGCAGGTACGGGGCAGGATTGCAAAGGGCGCGGCCGGGCGGCAAGTACCGTTTTGGCCGCGGGTGGTAACCGGGAAAAGCGCGTCCGGCGGGGGCAATATCCACTCCCCAACGCCCGGACTGTCTCAATCCGCGGCGTATCCCGTACATTTGCCTGTACGTACAGACAATCCTACGTCGCCGTGCCTATGCCCGCTGCCACCCGTTCTGCCCTGTCGGTCACCCGCGTTTCGCCGGGGCAAACCGCTCTTTACACCTCGCTGGTAGGCGACTACCTGGCCCAGCAGCCCGCTTTGCAGGCTTTCTACGCCCACGCCCCTACCCCCGACGGCGTGGTAGCGACCGCCTCCGCCCGCCATTCGTTTCCGGCCGCACAGCGCGCACTGCTCGCCGACGTGCTGCGCCATCAGTACGCCGACCTCTGGACTAGTCCGGCCGTGCGCGACAACCTGGCTGCCCTCACCGACCCGCGTACGTTCACCATCACGACGGGTCACCAGCTCAACCTCTTTGGCGGACCGCTCTATTTTCTCTACAAAATTGTGTCGGCCGTGCGCACGGCCCATGCCATGAACGCCCACGACCCGACGCGCCGCTACGTGCCCGTATTTTGGCTGGCTTCCGAAGACCACGACTTCGACGAGATTCGTTTTTTCAACTTGCATGACCGCCGCGTGGCTTGGGAAAGTGACCAGACGGGCGCCGTGGGCCGCTTTCGGCTCGACGGCCTGGCGGCCCTGCTCGACCACGTGCCCGAAGCCGACGCCGCCCTGCAAGCCGCCTACCGCACCCAACCCACGCTGGCCGCCGCCACGCGCTACCTGGTCAACCACCTGTTTGGCGACCAGGGCGTACTGGTGCTCGATGCCGACGAGGCCCGATGTAAAAGCTTGCTCACGCCCGTCATCCGGCGCGAACTAACCGAATCGGCCGCCGCCCGCGCCGGACAAGCCACCACCGAAGCCCTCACGCAAGCGGGCTATTCGCCCCAGATTCACCTCCGCGACCTCAACTTTTTTTACCTCACCGACCAGCACCGCGCGCGCCTGGTGCGCCACGCCGAGGGGCACTTCGAAGCCCTGGGCACCGGACAAACCTTCGGCGCTGACGAACTGCTGGCCCTGGCCGAGACACACCCCGAGCGGTTTAGCCCCAACGTGGCCCTGCGGCCGCTCTACCAAGAAATGCTGCTGCCCAACGTGGCCTACGTGGGCGGCCCGGCCGAAGTGGCCTACTGGCTGCAGCTCAAGGGCATCTTCGATCGGTTTGCCGTGCCCTACCCGGTGGTGTTGCCCCGGCACGCGGCCCTGATCGTAGATCGAAAATCGGCCCGGCTGATGCACCGCCTGGGCTTTGCCCCTCACCAATTGCTAGCCGATGAGGTCGCCCTCACCGACGACTACCTGCGCCGCCACGGCGCAGGCCTTTCGGATTTGCAGGCCGAATGGCAGGTCGTCGCCGATGTCTTTTCCCAAATACAAGCCAACGCCACCCAGGCCGACCCCACGCTGGCGGGCTTTGTGGGTGCCCGGCAGCGCGCCGCCGAAAAGTTGTTTGAACGGCTTTCGAAACGCCTGCGGCGCGCCGAAACCGACCGCGAAGTCCTGGCCCTGCGGCAATTGCGCGAAATGCGCGAAGGGCTCTTTCCGCAGGGCAAGCTGCAAGAGCGGTACACCAACTTTCTGGCTTTTCGGGCTACGCATCCTGACTTGGTCGCCCAGTTGATGGACGCCTTCGCGCCCTTCGATTTTCGGTTTTGTGTGTTGATGGAAGATGAACAAGGCCGCCTGGCGTAGGCAAGCCCGCGCTTGGCGCGCAGCCCTTTCGGCCGACGAGGCCACCCGGCGCAGCCAGCAGATTGCCGCCCGGTGGCTGGCGCACGCCAACGTATCGGCCATCCGGACCCTGCACGTATTTCTACCCATTCCCGGCAAAGGCGAGGTGGACACCTGGCCGCTGATCAGAACCCTCTGGCAACAGCACCCCCGGCTCAAGCTGATAACTTCGCGAGCCGACCCGGCCGCGGGCACGCTGACGCACCATTGCCTGGCACCGGACACCGTGTTGCAACCCAACGCCTGGGGTGTGCCCGAACCCGTGGGGGCCACGCCCGTGTCGGTGGCCGACATTGACGTGGTGCTGGTGCCGCTACTGGTCTGCGACCGCCGTGGCCACCGGGTGGGCTACGGCAAGGGTTTCTACGACCGCTTTCTAGCCCAATGCCGTCCCGACGCGCGGCGGGTGGGCCTGTCGCACTTCCCACCCGTGGCCGAGATTGCCGACGTGCAGCCCACTGACGTGCCCCTCGACAAGCTCGTGACACCCGAGGGCATGGTGGTTTTTGGGAAATAGAAAACGCTTTCGGAGGGCATCCGTTCCGCTAGTTATTTACCAAAACTTTTTCGCATGCACGTACGCATCACTCTTTTCATGTTCAGCCTGGTAGTTTTCGCCACGGGCTGCGCACGCCCGCAGTACTACCTTTTCCGCGCACCCGCTGGGC
>DAIMZG010000233.1:0-2990 GCA_036734065.1 Catalimonadaceae bacterium | reverse complement strand
GGGAAATACATGGGCACATTCCCGCATCTGCACATTTGAAAACCACCCAGCAAGTACCTGATTACCTAATTGACTAATCATCTAACCGACTAATCACCTAATTATCTAACCGACTAATCACCTAATCATCTAACCGACTAATTATCTAATTGACATGCTGCTGATCGCCACTGAAGTCGCCACGGCGTTGCGGGCCGGGCGCCCGGTTGTCGCCCTCGAATCTACGCTGGTGGCCCACGGCATGCCCTGGCCGCGCAACCTGGAGGTGGCCCGCGCGCTGGAGGCCGCCGTGCGCGCCGAAGGGGCCGTTCCCGCCACCATCGCCGTGCGGGACGGGCAACTGTGTGTCGGACTCGACGCAGAGGCCCTGACCGACCTGGCCCGGCGTGGCCCTACCCTCCGCAAAGTGAGCCGGCGCGACCTGCCCCTGGTGCTGGCCAGCGGCGAGATGGGCGCCACCACCGTGGCGGCGACAATGTTCGCGGCGGCGCGGGCGGGCATTCGGGTATTTGCCACGGGGGGTATCGGCGGCGTACACCGGGGGGCTAGCCAGACCTTCGACATCTCGGCCGACCTGACCGAACTGGCCCGCACCGACGTGGCCGTGGTGTGCGCCGGGGCCAAGGCCATTCTGGATTTGCCCCTCACGCTGGAATACCTCGAAACGCAGGGCGTGCCCGTGATCGGCTACCAGACGGATGAATTTCCGGCGTTCTACACGCGCCGCAGTGGCTTGCGGCTCGAAGCCCGGGCCGATTCGCCCGCGCAACTGGCCCGCATCCTGCACCTGAAGTGGGCAGCCGGGCTGGCGGGGGGCGTGGTGATTGCCAACCCTATACCCGCCGCGGCTGCGGCCGATGAAGGGCAAATCACGGCGGCCGTGGAAGCCGCCCTGGCCGCAGCCGATACGCAAGGCATTGCGGGCAAAGCCCTCACGCCCTTTTTGCTGGCCGAAGTAGCCCGCCGTACGGGAGGTGACAGCCTGGAAGCCAACGTGCAGTTGGTGCTGCACAACGCAGCCCTCGCCGCCCAAGTGGCCGGGGCGCTGGCCGAAATTGGCGCTGCGGAATAGCTCGGTTCGCTCCACGACGCGCAAAGGCTCACGGCGGGCCGTATAAATTACGGCCGGACGAGCCCCCCGCCCATGCCGTACGCGCTATGCTGACGCGGTTTATAACGGGCACCCGCTACCAACTAGCCACTGTGACGGTCTAATGTGTTTGTTCACCTGTCCACCCAATCCACCCCCTTGCGCAGCCAGGCCAGCGTATCGGCTTCGGGCGAATCGGGGGTGGGGGTGTGTTGATATTGCCACTGCGCCAGCGGCGGGAGGCTCATCAGGATGGATTCGGTGCGCCCGTCGGTGTCCAGCCCGAAGCGAGTGCCCTTGTCGTACACAAGGTTGAACTCGACGTAGCGGCCGCGCCGGAGTTGCTGCCACTGCTGCTGGGCCTCGCCGTAGGGCGTTGCGCGGTATTTGTCCATCAGGTGCGTATAAATCGGGGCAAAAGCGTCGCCCACGGCTTGCACAAAGGCAAAGCGGTCTTCGAAGGTGTGGGTGTCGTCAGCCACGAGGCGATCGAAGAAGATGCCGCCCACGCCCCGGGTTTCTTGCCGGTGGTTGATGAAAAAATAGTCGTCGGCCCACTGCTTAAAGCGGGGATAGTAGGCCGGGTCGAAGCGATTGCATACCGCTTGGAGGGTTTGGTGGAAGTGGCGGGCGTCTTCGGGCACCACGTAGTGCGGCGTCAGGTCAATGCCGCCGCCAAACCAGGCGGTGCCGTCGCTCAGTTCGAAATAGCGCACGTTCATGTGGATGATGGGCACGTGGGGATTGCGCGGGTGCAGCACAATCGAGACGCCCGTGGCAAAAAAGTGGTCGCCCTCCACTTGCAGGGCCCGCCGTATTTTTTCGGGCGTAGGGCCGTGGACAGCCGAAAAGTTGACGCCGCCTTTCTCGATCACGGCGCCCTGCAAGACGCGCGTCCGGCCGCCGCCGCCGCCGGGGCGCTCCCAACGGTCTTCCTGAAAATGCCCGCCGCCATCGGCCGTTTCCAGGGCCTGACAAATGCGATCTTGCAATCCGCGGAACCACTCACTGGTGGTATCCGGGTGCGTAGTGGCAAATAGTTTGGTTTTTTCCATCAGAAAAGTAGCTTTGGTTGTATCATGACGTTGATCCCGCCCGCGGGTGGTCAACCATGAAGATAACTGTCCTGCCCGAAAATTACACCTACTATGCAGACCTACCACGCCCAGTACCAGTTTTCGATCGAACAACCCGAGGCTTTCTGGCAGCAGCAAGCCCACCGCATCGCCTGGTACGAAGCACCCCCCACGGTGCTCAGTACCGACGCCGAAGGCTTTCACCGCTGGTACGCGGGCGGCAAACTCAACACTTGCTACCTGGCCCTCGATCACCACGTCGAAAATGGCCGGGCCGACCAAGTGGCCTTGGTGTACGATTCGCCCGTTACGCGGTCGGTCAAGCGCTTCACCTACCGTGAACTCCGCGACGCGGTGGCCCGATTCGCGGGCGGGCTGCGTAGCTTGGGCGTTGAAAAGGGCGATACGGTGATCATCTACATGCCCATGATCCCCGAAGCCGTCATCGGCATGTTGGCCTGCGCTCGGCTGGGCGCCATCCATTCGGTGGTGTTCGGCGGCTTTGCGCCCAACGAACTGGCCATCCGCATCAATGATGCCCAGCCCAAAGCTATCCTCTCGGCCTCGTGCGGCATCGAGGTGGACCGGGTGCTGCCCTACAAACCCCTGCTCGACAAAGCTATTGAACTGGCCACGCACCGGCCCGCGGCCACGGTCATCTGCCAACGTCCGATGTGTAAGGCCGACTTGCAGCCCGGCCGCGACCACGACTGGTACGACCTGGCAGGTGCAGCCACGTCGGCCGACTGCGTGGTGCTCGACGCCCTCGACCCGCTCTACATCCTCTACACGTCGGGCACAACGGGCAAGCCCAAGGGCATCGT
>DAIMZG010000232.1:0-3010 GCA_036734065.1 Catalimonadaceae bacterium | reverse complement strand
TGCGGGCCGATGTGCAATTGGAGCGGACAGAAAGCATGCTCACGTTGCAGGTACGTATTGTCGGAGAGGTGACACTCGTCTGCGACCGTAGCTTGGAGGACTTTGCCCATCCGCTTGACGTACGGCAGTCGGTACTGTTCAAGTTTGGTACTGACTTCGAAGAACTGGACGACAACGTCTTTGTTATACCCCGCTCGCTGGATTTGCTCGACGTGCAGCCGCACCTCTACGACTTTGTACAGTTGTCGGTTCCCATCAAAAAGATCCATCCGCGCTACGACGATGACGACACCTACGTGCAAGGCGAAACGGCCGAGGGGTTGCTCGTGTACCGTTCGCAAACCCCAACGGGCAGTGCGGAAGGCCATCCCGAAGAAGTAGATCCCCGCTGGGAGAAATTACAAGCATTAAAGAAAAACAAGTAATAGCAATACGATCATGGCGCATCCTAAGAGAAGACATTCGACCACCCGGCGCGACAAACGCCGTACGCACGACAAACTCACGGCCAAAGCAATTTTTGTGGATCCCACCACGGGCGACGAATCGCGCATGCACCGCGTCAACCTGGAAACGGGCATGTACCGCGGCCGCAAGGTGATGAAAGGTACCGAAGACTAACCACTGGTGGCCGACGCCTCCCGACCGGGAGCAAGCGTCGTGCAGGTTTCTGAAGTCCGGGCTTTCTAAGCCCGGACTTTGGGTTTTTGTCTTATCCTTACCCTTCCTTTGGGCATGGCAACAAGAGCAGCGATCACGGGCGTGACGGGGTACGTGCCCGATTACGTACTCACCAATCAGGAGCTGGCTACGCGGGTGGATACCAGCGATGAGTGGATCGTGGCCCGCACGGGCATCCGCGAAAGGCGCATCCTCAAAGGTGCCGACCAGGGCACTTCGCACATGGCCGCAGCCGCCGTGCGGCAGTTGTTGGCCCAAACCCACACCGACCCCGACGAGGTGGACCTGGTGATCTGCGCTACCACTACGCCCGATTTTGTGTTTCCGGCCACCGCCAACATCGTCAGCGATATGGTGGGCATCCGCCGGGCGTTCAGCTACGACGTGCAGGCCGCCTGCTCGGGCTTTATCTACAGCCTGGCCACGGCGGCGCAATTTGTCGAGACGGGCCGCTACCGCAAAGTCATCGTGATTGGTGCCGACAAGATGTCGTCCATCATTGACTACACCGACCGGGCCACCTGCATCATTTTTGGCGATGGAGCCGGGGCGGTCATGCTCGAACCCGATACCGACGGCTACGGCATCTGCGACTTTGTGATGCAATCGGATGGTGCCGGGCTGCCCCATCTGCACCAGAAAGCGGGCGGCAGCCGTCGCCCCCCCACCGCCGAAACGGTGGCTGCTCGCGAGCATTATGTGTATCAGGAAGGAGCCGCCGTTTTCAAATTTGCGGTGCGCAACATGGCCGAAGTAGCCGCCGAAATGATGGAACGCAACGGCCTGCGGGCCGAAGACGTGGCCTGGCTGGTGCCTCACCAAGCCAACAAGCGCATCATTGACGCCACGGCCGAGCGCATGGGCCTGCCCCCCGACAAGGTAATGCTCGTCATCGAAAAGTACGGCAACACCACCAACGGCAGCATTCCGCTCTGTTTGTGGGACTATGCCAACCAGTTGCGGCGGGGCGACAACCTGATTCTGGCTGCGTTCGGGGGCGGCTTTACGTGGGGGGCTATGCACCTGCGCTGGGCCCTGGATGGCGCACAATCTGGGAAAATGCGTTAAACTTGCGGGGCATAGTGCCCCACCTACACCACTTACTTTCGACATTTTATGGCAACGACCGCCGACTTTCGCAACGGCCTGACGCTCGAGTACAACCACGACCTGTTTACGATCATTGAGTTTCAGCACGTCAAGCCCGGCAAAGGCGGGGCCTTCGTCCGCACCAAGCTCAAGAGCATCACCACGGGCCGGGTGATCGAAAACACTTTTAACGCCGGCGTCAAGGTGAAAACGGCCCGCATCGAGCGGCGCCCCCACCAATATCTCTACCAAGATGACATGGGCTACCACTTTATGGACAGCGAGTCTTTCGAGCAGGTTTCCCTACCCGAAGACCAAGTCGAAAATTACGACCTGCTCAAGGAAGGCCAGCAGGTGGATCTGATCGTACACGGCGAAGAGGAGAAAATCCTGGCCTGCGAACTGCCCCCCTTCGTCGAACTGAAAGTGACCTATACCGAGCCGGGCCTGCGCGGCGATACGGCCAACAATGCCACCAAACCCGCGACGATGGAGTCGGGCGCCACCATTCAGGTACCTCTCTTCATTGATCAGGACGAGATGATCCGCGTGGATACCCGCACGCGTGCCTACTCCGAACGCGTCAAATAAGCTACTGCATGAACGCCAAAGAAATTCAGGAACTGATTGATTTTATCGCCCAATCGGGACTCGATGAAGTCAAGATCAAGACCAGCGACTTCGAGATTTCCATTAAGAAGCACGCCACCCCGAGCGTAGCGGCCACGCCGCCGCCCGTGGCCACGGTCGGCACCGCCGCGCCGCCACCCGCCCCGGCACCGACTGCCTCCCCCGCGCCTGCCGAAGCCGCACCCGCCAAAGCCTACGCCGAAGTCCGTTCGCCCATGATCGGCACCTTCTACCGCTCGCCCGACCCCGACTCGCCCTCGTTTGTCAACGTGGGCGACGAGATCAAGAAGGGTCAGCCCGTTTGCATCATCGAGGCCATGAAGCTTTTCAACGAAATCGAGTCTGAGATTTCGGGCCGGATCGTCAAGGTACTCGTCGAAAACGCCACCCCCGTCGAGTACGATCAGCCCCTGTTTTTGGTGGATGTTGCCTGATCTATGTTTAAAAAAATACTCATAGCCAACCGCGGCGAGATCGCTCTACGCATCATTCGCACTTGCCGGGAGATGGGCATCAAGACCGTCGCCGTCTATTCCACCGCCGACAAAGACAGCCTGCACGTGCGCTTCGCCGACGAGGCCGTTTGCATCGGCCCCCCGCCCAGCGCCCG
>DAIMZG010000231.1:0-3023 GCA_036734065.1 Catalimonadaceae bacterium | reverse complement strand
CAGCGTGTCGTCGGCCACAAAATAGTCGCGGATGCCCGCCACCAGCGGGGCTTCGGGCCCTACCACCACCAGTTGCACCGCCTGTGTCCGGCAAAAGTCGCCGATGGCCGCGAAGTCGTCGGGGGACAGCGGTACGTTGGTGGCCACTGTGGCCGTACCGGCGTTGCCGGGCGCTACCGACAAGCGGGTGCATATTGGGCTTTGGGCAATTTTCCAGGCCAGGGCGTGTTCGCGGCCACCGCCACCAAGGATCAGTACGTGCATAACGATCAGGATGCACGCAGCGGACAAGCCCCTGCGTAGCCAAAAAAACTTAGTTTGGGCGCAAAGATGTAAAAAAGTGCCCACCCCTTCTCCACCAAGTTCCGGGGGCTTTTCCGGGGAGAAAATTCCATTGCCGTTCACCTAAAAAGCACCTTTAGGCAAACAATGTCCCGGCAATTCAAGTTTTAAACGAAACCTACATACTGGTTTGACTTAAAAGCCCCGTACGCCCCCATTTCTGCCCGCTCGGGAGCGCACCGGGCTTTTTATCGTTGAGTTTTGTCTGTTCTATTACAATTAGCCCTGATGGAAAACCTTCCCCACGACCGCCACCACCTCGATGCTTATCAGCAATTCGCGCTGCGCTACGAAGTGCAGGACCTCGAGCAACTCGTCCGCCTCTACGACGTGTACGAACTAACGGCTTTTCTGCCCCCTCAGCCCGACGCCGCCCAGAAAGTACTGTTCAACGAGCTGATGGGCGTCCAGAGCGAATCGGGCTACCTAGACTACGCGCGTTCCACCAACACCTTCGAGCTGATTATGCAGTGGCAGGAGCGGACGGGCCAGTTTTTTCAGCCCATGCCCCTGCGCAACGGCACGGACAAGCCTGACTGATCTTTTTCATTTCTACACCTAAATTTTTCTATCCCTACTTTTTTAGCTATGAGCCAGCCAGATTCAGAATATCCGAAAGACGCACGCCGCACCATCACGGATTTGCAGCAGGAAGCTACCTCGCCCCGCGAGGAAGGCCCCTACGGCGTCAGCGAGCCGGACAAAGCCGCTCCTTCCAACCAAAAGGCCGAGGCCAACCCGGAGGCCGCCGACCAACCGAAAGCCGACAAAAAGCCGCGCCCCAAGAGCCAATCAAAGGACGAAGCCAAGCCGGAAAAGCACGCGCCGGACACGGAGTCCGACGACGCCGAGCGTTTCGAGCCGCCTTACTGAGCCGGGGGCGGTCCATGTGCCAAAAGGTTTTCTACCTTTGGCCCCAAATTCCGCTCACGTATGAACCTCGCGTTGTCGCTTCGGGAAGACCTTCAACAGGCCTTGCAGGCCGTTTTTGGGGCTGACGTTCCCCTCGACCAGTTGCACTTGCAGACTACCCGCAAAGAATTTGCGGGCCAGTACACCTTTGTCACCTTTCCCTACAGCCGCGTCAGCCGCCTCAACCCCGAACAAACGGGGCAAAAGTTGGGCGAGCACCTGCGAATGCATTCGCCCCGCGTGGCCGATTTCAACGTCGTAAAGGGATTTCTCAACCTCGAACTGGCCGAATCGATTTGGCTGCAATTGCTGGGCACCATGGTCGCTGATGCCGCTTGGGGACAGCATCCCGCTACGGGCCAAAAGGTGATGGTAGAATATTCGTCGCCCAACACCAACAAGCCCCTGCACCTGGGCCATTTGCGCAACAACTTTCTGGGCTACGCGGTGGCCACCATTTTGCGGGCAGCGGGCGATGAGGTAGTCAAGGCCAACCTGGTCAACGATCGGGGCATCCACATCTGCAAATCCATGATTGCCTACGAGCAGTTCGGCCACGGCGAAACGCCCGAGGCGGCAGGCCTGAAGGGCGATCACCTGATCGGCAAATACTACGTGCGCTTTGATCAGGAATACAAGCGCGAGCAGGCCGAGCTGGTGGCGCAGGGCCTTTCGGCCGAAGCCGCCGAGAAGCAGGCGCCGCTCTTGCGCGGCGCGCAGGACTTACTCCGCCGCTGGGAGGCTGGCGACGAAGCAGTGCGCAATCTCTGGGCGCAACTCAACGGCTGGGTGTACGAGGGCTTTGCCACCACCTACCGGCGCATGGGCGTGGACTTCGACCAGTATTATTACGAATCGGACACCTACCTGCTGGGCAAAGAAATTGTGGAAGAAGGACTGGCCAAGGGGGTGTTTTTCCGCAAAGAAGACGGCTCGGTATGGATAGACCTGACCGCCGAAGGGCTGGATGAGAAACTGCTGCTGCGCCCCGACGGCACGTCGGTGTACATGACGCAGGACATGGGCACGGCCGACCTCAAGTACCGCGACCACGCCGTAGATCGCTCGCTCTACGTGGTGGGCAACGAGCAGGACTACCACTTTCAGGTGCTGTTTGCCATTCTCCGGCGGCTGGGTCGCCCCTACGCCGAAGGGCTTTTTCACCTCTCGTACGGCATGGTGGACTTGCCCTCGGGCAAGATGAAGTCGCGCGAGGGCACCGTGGTGGACGCCGACGACCTGATGGCCGAAATGGTAGAAACCGCTGCCCGCCGCACGGCCGAGCTGGGCAAGCTCGAAGACCTCGACAACGACGAGGCCCGCGCCCTCTACGAAATGCTGGCCCTGGGGGCGCTCAAGTTTTTTCTGTTGCGGGTAGATCCCAAGAAGCGGATGCTTTTCAACCCCGAAGAATCCATTGATTTTCAGGGCCACACGGGCCCCTTTGTGCAATACACCCACGCCCGAATTGCGGCTATTCTGCGGCGTGCCGAACAGTTGGCCATCGCCCCCGACTTGCCCACCCGCACGGCGCTACACCCCGCCGAGCGCGACCTGATTGTGCTGCTGGCCGACTATCCCGGCAAGGTGCAAGACGCAGCCCGTCAGTACGCGCCCTCCCTGATAGCGCAGTACGCCTACGACCTGGCCCGCGAGTACAACCGCTTCTATGCGGAGCTGTCTATCTTCAACGATCCCGAGCCGGAGGCCACCCTTTTGCGGGTGCACCTCTCGCGCCTGACGGGGCGAACAATCCGCCACGCGCTGGG
>DAIMZG010000230.1:0-3088 GCA_036734065.1 Catalimonadaceae bacterium | reverse complement strand
TCACGCTGCGCGACCTGGTGTCGTACAACCACAAACACAACGCCGCCAACGGCGAGGATAGCCGCGACGGCGAAGATCACAACCGATCTTGGAACTGCGGCCACGAAGGCCCCACCGACGACGCGGCCATCAATGCCCTGCGCCGCCAGCAGCAGCGCAACCTGCTCACGACCTTGTTTCTCTCGCAGGGCGTGCCGATGCTGGTGGCCGGCGACGAGTTTGGCCGGACGCAGTCTGGCAACAACAATGCCTATTGCCAGGACAACGAGATTTCGTGGCTCAACTGGGCCGAAGCCGACGGCGACCTGCTAAAATTTACGCGCAAGCTGATTCGGATGCGGCGCAACCACCCCGTTTTCTGCCGCCGCCGCTGGTTTCAGGGGATGCCCATCAAGGGATTGGGGCTGGAAGACATCGCTTGGTTTTTGCCCGATGGTTCCGAGATGGACGAGCACCACTGGCAGCAAGACTTCGCCAAGTCTATGGCTGTGTTCCTCAACGGCCGCGGCTTGCGCTCGCGTGGCCCCCGGGGCGAGCAGATCACCGACGACAACTTCTACGTCATCTTCAACGCCTCGCACATCGGCCTGCCCTACAAGTTGCCCGCGGCCAAGTACGGCCAGCACTGGGTGAAGCTGGTGGATACCAGCGAAGACCGCATGGACGAAGACAGCGACGATTACCAGCCCGAGTCGGAAATTCTGGTGCAGGGCCACTCGGTGGTAGTGCTGCACTATCCGCTCCCCACAGCCGAAGCCAGCCCTCCGGCCCAGCGGGCCGTAGCCAACGAGGTGGCCGGGTAGCTACAAGCTGCGCCGCAGCGTGAGGGGCCGCCGCAAGACGCGGCCGCGCTGGGCGGGATCCACGGCCTGCAGTTCTACGGTCAGCACCGTGTCGGTGGCGATAAAGGCCGAATCGAGTACGAAGCGCACGTCGAAGGGGCTGTCGAGCGAGTCGGTTAGCGGCACGACGCGTTCGAAAATCAGCCGGGGCTGTCCGGCCGTATCAGTCGTTGGGTAGGCCAGCAGCCGCAAGGCAGCCGGCAACTGGGCCACCCGCACTTGCCCGGCTAGCCGCAGTGTGTCGCGCACCCGGACGGGCACGCTGGCTGTGGTGTCGGCGCGGCCCAGAAAGTTGAGGGTAATGTCGGGAAACTCGACATTGGTTACGCTGAAGGCCAGGCTGTCGGGGGCCGACAGTACGCCAGCCAGGTTGCGGGCCTGCTGCACGAGCACGTAGCGCCCCGGCACCTGGCGCGCCGCAAAGAGCACCGTGTCGCGGAAAGCCAGCAGCCGTCCGCTCAGCGCCCATTCGGCCGTCAGGGGCACGGGTGGCTCGGGACTCACGGCAAAGTAAGTGGGGTCGTCGAAGGCCGGGGCCAGCGTGAGCAGGTAGGCGCTTAGGCCCTGGTTGTCTATGATCCGCACGTCGGCCAGCACGGTGTCGTTGGGTAGCCCGGGGCGAAAGGCGATGTTGGTAAGCGAAAACAGGGGTGGCTCTAGGGCAAATTCGTCTTGCTGACAGCCCATTCCTATCAAAAGCAGCAGGCAGACCCAGCGCATCCGGCGGTAAAAAAGGGGCGTTGTCATAAGTGTAAGGGGCCTACGGGCAAATTTCCGGACAGATAGGGTCAGTCACTGCGGAGGCGGAAGCGTTGTGCCACCAGGTTCAAAATCGGGTTTGAGATGACCCGACGTAGCGCGGTAAAAATCAAAATTGGTTATTATTGCACGAAAAATCACCCCAAACTATGAACAAATTCCGCATCATTTCGCTGGTGCTACTGGTAGTGGCCATGGGTATGGGCTATTATCTGTACGCCTCCATTCGTGGGCCTATCGAAGAAAACCGTCGCATTGCCGCCATCGAGGCGCGGGTGATTGAAAAGCTCAAGGTCATTCAGGAGGCGCAGATTGGCTACTACGCCGTGAACGGTCGCTATGCCAAGAACTTCGACCAACTCAAGAATTTTATTTACGAAGGTGAGTTTGTCAACGTCGTACGGCGCGAGCGCATTCTGGCCGAAAAAAACTACCTAGGGCAGGACAGCATTGAGGTGGAGTTTGACACGCTGGGCACCACGGCCGTGCGCGATTCGCTCTTTTCGCCCGAGAAATACCCGGAGCTCAATGTGGACCGCCTCGAGAAAGTACCCGGCTCGGGCAAAGATTTTGTCATCTACGCCGGGCAGGTGCGCCGGCCCAATGGCTTTTTGCTGGAAGTGATGGAGGTGAAAGACCCCGACCCGGCCAATCCGAACCGGATGGATGGCGCGCGCCTCGAACCCCTCAAAATCGGTTCCCGTACAGAAGTCACTACTTCGGGTAACTGGAAATAAACCTAACGACCATCGCTGCGTCCACCTCTCTTTACAAGCGCGTAAAAGACGACGCGTTTGACGTGAATCACCTTGACCGCTACGACCTGTTGTTGCAGTTCGTGGCGGGTCATCTGCGCTTCTCTGTGGTGGACAGCACCAAGCACCGGTGTCTCTGGCTGGAAGACCACGTCTGGTCAGACAGCGAGGAGCGCAAAGGATTGCGCGCATTTTTGCAAGCCCTCTACGAAGACCATCAGGTGCTGTCGGCGGGCTATTGGCGGCAAGTGCACGTGGTGCTGCCCACATCCGCCTTTGCGGTTGTGCCTGCTACCTACTGTACGGACAAATCGGCGCCTGATTTCTTACGTTTGCAGGGGTCAGTGGTGGAGCAGGGCCAGGTGGTACGTACCTGTTCGATCCCGCAGGGCCATCACGTGGTGGCCACCACCGAAGAAGTAGCGGTCGAGTGGTTAGTGGCTGCGTATCCCACCCAGCATATCCAATTTTACCCAGCCCCTGCGGCCTTTCTAGTCGGTTCGGCCCACCAGTTGCCAGCGCAGGGGCGGCAGATGGCCGTCAACGTGGGCGCGTCGGGCATGGAAGTGGCCGTTTACAACGCCGGCCATCTGCAACTTTGCAACGCGTTTGCCTACCGCAACGAGGCGGAATTTGTCTATTACGTCATGTTCGTGATGAACCAGACCGGGATGAACCCCGACGCCGACGCCGTTACGCTCTGGGGCGAAGTGATGCCCGACGCGCCGCTCT
>DAIMZG010000229.1:0-3088 GCA_036734065.1 Catalimonadaceae bacterium | reverse complement strand
TTCGTCGTGCAACAACGTGACGGCGTACTGACCGGGCTTGAGGTCGGTGAACACCGCCTGGGCCTTGCCACCCCGGATTTTGATGGTCTTGGTCAGGCTGCTACCCACCGGATTTTCGGGAAAACCCTCGGCCCCGTCGAAGAGCACTACCCGCACGACGCCCTTGTCGTTGCGAAAATCCTGGATGTTTACCTGGAGGGTGTGGCGGTCGGCGGATACGGGCATCAGGCCAGACAGAAGCAAGCAAGAAGCCAGGAGGAACTTGATCATTTTTCGGTACTGAAAGGTGTGGCAGATAGAATGACTTTGCCTTGCAGGTGTCCGTCTTCGGCGTGGGTGTGGGCGCGGGCCAACTCTTCGAGCGGATAGACGCTGTCCACGATGGTGCGCAAGCGGCCGCTCTCGGCCAGGCCCCTGAGGAAATGCAAGTCGAGGTGATCGGGCTTGACGAGCACAATGCGCAGTTTGCGGCTTTCGACGGCTCGCGTGTAGAGCGACTGCGCCAGCATGAGCGCACCCGGCTGCGAAGTGACAAAAATACCCTGCGGACGCAGCAGGTGTTTGGCATCGGCGTAGGCCAGTGTGCCGGCCACGTCGAAGATCAGGTCGTAGGTCTTGCGCGTGTAGAGCAGGTCTTCGCGCTCGTAGTTGATCACGTCGTCGGCCCCCAGGTCGCGCACCATCTCCACGTGCCGGGTGCTGCACACGGCCGTCACCTCCGTATCGTAGGCTTTGGCAATCTGAATGGCGTAGGTGCCCACTCCGCCCGAAGCCCCGTTGATAAGCACCCGCTGCCCCTGCCGGATTTCGCCGTCGTCGCGCAGGCCTTGCAGGGCCGTCAGGCCCGCTAGCGGAATCCCCGCGGCTTCCTCGTAGGTGTGCGTGGTGGGTTTGGCCGCTATCTGATCGGGCTTGGCGGCCACGTAGTCGGCGTAGGCACCGCCGGGCAGGGCCGGCAGCATGCCATATACTTTGTCGTAGGCCTGGTAGCCCGTCAGGTTCTTGCCCGCGTACACCACCTCACCGGCAAAGTCGCTGCCCAGGGTTTTAGGGAAGCGAAAGCCCGCAATAAACTTCAGTTCGCCGCTCCGGATTTTGTACTCTACCGGATTGATGGACGAGGCATGTACCTTGATAAGCAGCATGTCTTCGGTGAGGTAGGGGAGGTCGGTTTCCCGAAACGTGAGCACGTCGGGTTCACCGTACTGATCAAACTGAAAAGTTTTCATGTGGAGAAGTGGGTTTTGGGTGATGTGGATGAAGATAAGGAGGCTGCCGCGCCCTGCGCCAGAAGTTGCAAGTGCTTTTCGCCCGATAATTACCCAAGGTCGCGAAAACCCCGAATGTCTTTTTCGGTACCCGGTTCGTTCTGGGCTTGCTGGTTGAGCGTAAGCACTTCGTCGCGAATGATCGGCAAGTCGTGCTGGATGATGTGCCAGAGCGCGCGGTGGTCCATCTCCATTTCTACGTTGTAGCGGGTATTCTTGAGCGTTTCGAGCACGGCGTAGTCAATCTGGCCGTAGCTGTCGCGGAACGCGGGCGTAAGCAACTCGGCGGCCTCGCCCATAGCCTGCAATTCGCGCGCTACCTGCAACCGGGTCTGCTCGTTATCAGCAAAAGCCTGGTAGTCTTTGCCCGCTACGTAGGCGTCTATCTCGGTGATGCTCTGGGCAATGTTGCGTAAGTGTACCTGGTCTTCGGGTTTGATCATCTTGGGTTCTTCAAAAAAGTGAATAACCTTTTCTCTAACGACGAAATACGCCCGGAGTTAACTCAGGCCATTTCGAGCATGTGCAGGATGTCGTCCACGTACTGACGGTCGTTGGCCAGGCGAGGCACCTTGTGCTGGCCACCCAACTTGCCGCGCTTCTTCATCCAGGCGTGGAAAGTGCCTTCGGGCACCACCTGCACCACGGGCGGCAGCAGGGCCAGGTCGTGGCTGCGCTTGGCGTCGTAGTCCGAGTTGATGGCGCGCAAACGCGCGTCGAGCGCCTGGGCAAATACGGCCGGGTCGTGCGGCGGCTGGGCAAATTCAATGAGCCATTCGTGCCCCCCCTTCTGGTCGGCATCCAGGTAGATGGGCGCTGCCGTGTAGTCGGCCACGATGGCCCCCGTCGCCTCGCAGGCCGCCGTGATGGCCTGTTCGGCATTTTCGACGATTACCTCCTCGCCAAAGGCATTGATAAAGTGCTTGGTACGGCCCGACACGCGCACCCGGTAGGGCCGCACCGACGTAAAGCGCACCGTGTCGCCCACCAGGTAGCGCCACAGGCCCGCGTTGGTCGAGATCACCAACGCGTAGTTTTTGCCCACCTCCACTTCGTCTAGCCCCAGCACCCGGGGTTGGTCGCGGCCCAGTTCGGCCTTCGGGATAAACTCGAAGTAAATGCCGTAGTCGAGCATGAGCAGCAATTCGTCGGGGCGGCTGGTATCGTCTTGCAGGGCAAAGAAACCCTCGGAGGCGTTGTAGGCCTCTAGGTAGGTCATGCCCGGGTCAGGGATCAGCTTTTTGAACAGTTCGCGGTACGGGGCAAAGGCCACGGCGCCGTGCATGAATACTTCCAGGTTCGGCCACACTTCTTTGATGTGCGCCTTGCCCGTTAGCTGCAAAATGCGCTCGATAAGCACGATCGTCCAGGTAGGCACACCCGAGATGCTCGTCACGTTTTCGCGGGCCGTTTCGCGGGCCATCCGTTCGATCTTGGGCTCCCAATCGTCCATCAGTGCCGTTGCAGGACAGGGGGTGCGCACCAACCGCGCCCAGATGGGCAGGTTCTGCATGATGACGGCTGACACGTCGCCGCAGCGCGAGCCCTTGTGCCACTCGTTGGGATAGTGCGCGCCGCCAATGCCCAGGTTCTTGCCCGTGAAAGTGCGCGTGTCGGGCCGGTTGTGCACGTAGGTAGCAATGGCATCTTTGCCGCCCTTGAGGTGGCACTCTTGCAGGGCTTCGGGCGTGATGGGAATAAACTTGCTGCGGGCATTGGTGGTACCCGACGACTTGGCAAACCACCGCACGCGCGAGGGCCAGAGCACGTTAGGCTCGCCGCGCAGCACGCGCTCGATGTGAGGGAAAAGGTCTTCGTAG
>DAIMZG010000228.1:0-3088 GCA_036734065.1 Catalimonadaceae bacterium | reverse complement strand
TTGCCACTGTAGGCCGTCATCAGTTCCTGCCGCGTTTCGAGGGGCAACTGCTTGCCGGGACGAAACGTGTTGACCGCCACCAGCCCTATCGTAACGGCGATCACGGTGGTGCAGAGGTAGATGAACACCGTTTTGCCGCCCATGCGCGAGAGCTTGCTCACGTCGCTCAGGCTCGACACGCCCACAATGAGCGAGGCCAGCACCAGCGGCACGGCGATCATCTTGAGCAGGTTGACGAAGATGGTGCCGAAAGGCTTGAGGTAATGAAGCGTCAGTTGCGCGGGCCAACCCAGAAACGTGCTGGCCAGTCCCCAGGCCAATCCTAGGGTCAGACCAATCAGGATTTGGGTATGCAACGGTATTTTTCTCATGCGCTCGGGTTCTTTGTTGGCAAATGCCAAAACAAGGTTAGCGAATTAAAGGCAGCCCTCCACTTGCCTCTTCTTCCAGAAAACGGTTGGCCCGCGTCCAACTCATCGCACCGCGCGATTGCCCTCGTCCGCAGTGCGCGTGCCGACCCGATCGGTCTGCGCCAGCAGCCAGGCATCGGCCATCACCAAGGCGGCCATGGCTTCCACAATCGGTACGGCCCGGGGCACCACGCAGGGGTCGTGCCGCCCGCGCCCGCTGACCACCGTGGGCTCACCATCCTGGCCCACGCTTTCTTGGTCCTGCATAATGGTCGCTACGGGCTTGAAGGCCACCCGGAAATAAATATCCTCGCCATTGCTGATACCCCCCTGCACCCCGCCCGAATGGTTGGTGTGCGTCCGGATGCGGCCCTCCTCCCGGTAGAAAGCATCGTTATGCGCCGAGCCACGCTGCGTCACGCCCGCAAAGCCGCTGCCGTATTCGAAGCCCTTGACGGCGTTGATGCCCAGCATGGCGTAGCCCAGGCGGGCGTGGAGTTTGTCGAACACGGGCTGGCCCAGCCCGGGCGGTACGTGGCGAATCACGCCCGTCACGACGCCGCCGATGGTGTCGCGCTCGTGGCGGACGCGGTCAATGAGGGCGGCCATGCGCTCGGCCATCTCCGGATCGGGGCAACGCACGGGATTGTCTTCCGTGCGGTCGAGGTCGAGGTCGGTATAGGGCGTGGGCAGCACCAGGTCGCCCACCTGCGACACGTAGGCCCGCACCTGGATGCCCTCCGTGGCCAGCAATTGCTTGGCGATGGCCCCGGCGGCCACGCGGGCGGCCGTTTCGCGGGCCGAACTGCGCCCCCCGCCCCGGTAGTCGCGGTGGCCGTATTTGACTTGGTAGGTATAATCGGCGTGCGAGGGCCGATACGCCTCGGCGATGTGCGAATAGTCTTTGCTGCGGGCGTCTTCGTTGCGGATCAGCAATGCGATGGGCGCCCCCGTGCTGCGGCCTTCAAAAACGCCGGACAAAATCTCGACGGCATCGGCCTCGCGCCGCTGGGTGGTGAGGCGCGACTGCCCCGGCCGCCGACGATCTAGCTCGTGCTGAATGGCTTCGACCGCCACCGACAAGCCCGCCGGACACCCGTCAACCGTGACGCCCACGGCCGCGCCGTGCGACTCGCCGAAGGTCGTAATCCGGAATTGCTGCCCAAAAGTGTTCATGCTGCAAGAAAGGGATAAATCCTAAAAAAAACGGGAGCGACTGCCCGTAGGCAACCGCTCCCGTTCGGGAAGGTTTTGGGTGACTACTGCGCCGACTGCAGGGCCTGGGCGCGAGCCCGGTATTTCCGGGCCGTAGCCACGTCAGCCGAATTGGGATAATCGCGGATCAGGCGGTCGTAGGCCTCTACGGCCTCGCCGGGTTGGTCGGCCCGTTCGTGGGCCAGGGCTTTCTTGAGCAGATAAATGGGCGTGAAATATTCGTTGGGCTGGTAGTCGGCGGCTTTGCCGTAGAAGCGGATGGCTTCGGCGTAGTTGTCCATTTCCATGTAGGCATCGCCCGTAAGGGCGTGGGCGCGGGCCTGCACCAGAAAATCGTCGGCACTGAATTTTTTGAGGTGATCTACGGCCTGCTGAAACTGGCCCTGCTGCAAATAGGTAGCCCCGATGTAGTAGTGGGCCAAGTTGCCCGCTTTGGTGCCACCGTATTCGTCGGCAATGTAGAGCAGTCCTACGTTGTTGCCGTCGCCGTTGAGGGCTAGGCTGAGTGAGTCATTCTCGAAAAAGTTGACAGCCATGAACATTTCTTCTTGCGCCTGCACATTTTGCTGACGGCGGTACTGTCCGTAGAAGATTACGCCTGCCACCACCAAGGCAATCAGGGTGAAGACGCCCAGAATGAGGTTGCGGTTGCGTCGTACAAGTTCTTCTCCCTGCCCCACTACTTTTTCGCGCAGGGCATCGGGGTTTTCCAGCAACTCGTTTTGCGTTTGCGGATTTTGCTTGCCCGGTTGCGGATTCTTCTGGCGGGAAGAGGACGTTGTTTTCGTCTTGGCCATAATCACGTGAATTTAGAAGGCGCAAAAGTAGCGAAAAAAACCAAAACCCCACCGAATCGGTGGGGTCTGGCGGTAGGCAGCGCGTGTGCGCTACAGGTCGTTCTTTTCGACAAAAGGATAGTCTTGCTGCAAATAGATATCCTTGTAGATCTCGGCGGGCTCGGGAAAGGGCGACTCTTCGGCAAATTGCACGGCCTCTTCGACTTGCGCCTTGACGCGCTCGTTGATGGCTTCGAGTTCTTCTTCGGTGGCCAGTTCAAACTCCAGGATACGGCGCTTGACCCGTTCGATGGGGTCTTGCTCTTTGTAGTCGTTGAGTTCTTCGCGCGTGCGGTAGCGGGCCGGGTCCGACATGGAGTGTCCCTTGTAGCGGTAGGTGCGAAACTCCAGCAGCGTGGGGCCTTCGTCGGCCCGGGCG
This sequence comes from Catalimonadaceae bacterium, assembly GCA_036734065.1. GTDB lineage: Bacteria > Bacteroidota > Bacteroidia > Cytophagales > Flexibacteraceae > DAIMZG01. The sequence continues at coordinate 248 of DAIMZG010000228.1, read as the reverse complement.
CGCTCGGCGGCCTTCTCAACGGCCAGGTGTACGGCCTCCACGTCCATACCGTCCACGGGTTCGGAGGGCATGTCGTAGGCTTCGCCCAGCGTGTAGAGCTCGGTCACGTTGGAGGTGCGCTTTACGGAAGTGCCCATGGCGTAGCCATTGTTTTCAATCACGAAGATGACGGGCAACTTCCAGGTCATGGCCATGTTGAGGGCTTCGTGAAAGGCACCCTGCCGCACGGCGCCGTCGCCCATGTAGCA
>DAIMZG010000227.1:0-3101 GCA_036734065.1 Catalimonadaceae bacterium | reverse complement strand
GCCCGGCGCCGTTGACCATGCAGCCCACGTTGCCGTCGAGTTTGACGTAGTTGAGCCCGTGTTCGCCGGCTTCTACTTCGAGGGGATCTTCTTCGTACACGTCGCGCAGGTCGGCTAGGTCGGGGTGGCGGTAGAGGGCGTTGTCGTCGAGGTTGACCTTGGCGTCCACGGCCAAAATTTTGTCGTCGGAGGTTTTGAGCACCGGGTTGATCTCGAACATGGACGAGTCGGTAGCTTCGTAGGCTTTGTAGAGGGCCGCTACGAACTTGACCATCTCTTTGAAGGCATTGCCCGACAGGCCGAGGGCGAAAGCCACTTTGCGGGCTTGGAAAGGCTGCAGGCCCACGGCGGGATCAATCCATTCCTTGAAAATCTTGTCGGGCGAGTGCTCGGCTACTTCTTCGATGTCCACACCACCTTCGGTGCTGGCCATGATGACATTCTGGCCCTTGGCCCGGTCGAGCAGAATGCCCAGGTAGTATTCTTTGGGCTCGGAGGCGCCGGGGTAGTACACGTCTTCGGCGATGAGCACCTTGCGGACTTTTTTGCCCTCGGGGCCCGTCTGGTGCGTGACCAGCGTGCCGCCCAGGATATTCTTGGCTTTTTCGACGACCTGATCTTTGCCTTTGGCAAGGGTGACACCGTTCGAGCCGGTCTCTTGCACCTTGCCTTTGCCGCGGCCCCCGGCGTGAATTTGCGCCTTGATGACGTACCAGGAAGTGCCCGTATCGGCCGTGAGTTGGTTGGCTGCGTCGAGGGCTTTTTCGGGATTGTCCACCACGACGCCGCGCTGGGTGCGTACGCCGTACTTCTGCAAAATCTCTTTTGCCTGATATTCGTGAATGTTCATGGGCTTATGGGTAGTGACCAACGAAAGTAGCGTACCTATCCGGAAATTGCAATCTGACCCTGGCCTTTCGTTGGGCTGGCTTATCCACTCGACTATTCAGCCGGGGGCGGTCGTTTTTCTGTTAACTTTGTCCGATGCTGGAAGCGCACGATATTCAGAAATCATATCAAGACCTGCAGGTGCTCAAGGGCATTGATTTGCAGGTAGGAGCGGGCGAGATCGTCGCCATTGTGGGGGCTTCGGGGGCAGGCAAAAGTACGTTGCTGCACATTTTGGGCACGCTCGACCGCCCCGATGCGGGCCAGGTGATCGTCCGGGGCGAAGCCGTCACGCGCCTGCGCGACAAGGCCCTGGCCGCTTTCCGCAACCAGCACATTGGGTTTGTGTTTCAGTTTCACAACCTGCTGCCCGAGTTTACGGCCCTCGAAAACGTGTGCATCCCCGGTTTTCTGGGCAAGCGCGACGAGCGTACCGTGCGCCGCCGGGCCCAAGAGCTGCTCGCGTTGCTGGGGCTGCGCGATCGGTACCACCACAAGCCCAGCCAGCTTTCGGGGGGCGAGCAGCAGCGCACGGCCGTAGCCCGCGCCCTGATCAACGAGCCGGCCATCGTGTTTGCCGACGAACCCAGTGGTAACCTCGATTCCCACAACGCCGAAGAATTGCACCGATTGTTCTTCCGTTTGCGGGCCGAACTGGGCCAGACCTTCGTCATCGTGACCCACAACCGCGACCTGGCTCAGCAGAGCGACCGCACCCTCACCATCCAGGACGGGCGCATGCTCAACCCTGCTCCTACCACGCCCGACTACCTGCCGCCCGCCGGGCATCCCTAGTGCCATGCCCGATGCGATCAACTTCGCCCAACTGGCCGCGCTGACGGCGGGCACGCTGCGCTCCGACCAGGGGGCCAATACGGAACTGCGGCATTTGCTCACCGATAGTCGTCACTTGACCAGCCCAGCAGGCACCGTTTTTTTCGCCATCCGCGGGGTGCAGCACGACGGGCACGCCTATCTGCCAGACCTCTACGCCCGGGGCGTGCGCCTTTTCGTGGTGGAAGAGCCAAGCCGGGCGCAGGCTTTGCCCGCCGACGCGGGCGTGCTGACGGTCGCGCAGAGTGTGCAGGCTTTGCAAGCCGCCGCCGCCGCCCGCCGGGCGCACTTCTCCGGGCCCGTAGTGGGCATTACGGGCAGCAACGGCAAAACCATCGTCAAAGAGTGGCTGGCCCAGATGCTCAGCCCCGACTACCGCCTGGCCAAAAGTCCCAAAAGCTACAATTCGCAGATCGGCGTACCGCTTTCAGTGTGGGGGCTGACTGGCGAGCATACGCTGGGCCTGTTCGAGGCGGGCATCTCGCGGCCCGACGAGATGCACCGCCTGGCGGCCGTCATCCGCCCGACCATCGGTGTTTTCACCAACTTGGGGCCAGCCCACGACGAAGGCTTCGCCAACCGGGCGCAGAAGCTGGCCGAAAAGGCGCAACTCTTCGCCACGGCCACCACCCTCATCTGCTGCCGTGACCACGCGGACGTGTACAATTACTTCCGGCAGCGCTTTGCCGACCGCCAACTGATTGCTTGGACGCGGGCTGAACTGGCAGATATGGAACTGCCTTTCGGCGATGCGGCCTCGGTCGAAAATGCGGGCCACTGCGTGGCGCTGATGCGCTGGCTGGGTCTCGACGATGGCACCATCGGGACGCGCCTGCGGGGCCTGCGCAACTTGCCCATGCGGCTGGAGCGCAAGCGCGGCACGGGCCAGAGCATTCTGCTCGACGACAGCTACAGCAACGACCCGGCGGGACTGGCCGTGGGGCTGGATTTTCTGCGGCAACAATCGCTGCCCCCGGGCTTTGGCCGGACGATCATCCTCTCGGACCTGATGGAAACCGGGCGGTCCGCCGCCGAGCTTTATCCGCAAATTGCCCAACAATTGCGCCAGGCTGGGATCAGCCGGCTCATTGGTATTGGCCCGAATCTATTACAGCACCGGGCGGCTTTTGCCGACCTCAATGCCCGTTTCTATTCGGATACCGATACCCTGCTGGCCCAGCTTGATCCGCAAGATTTTGGCCATGAGGTGATCCTTGTCAAAGGCGCACGGACTTTTGGTTTCGAGCGGATTACGGCCCGTTTGCAGGCCCAAGTGCACGGCACGCGCCTGGAAATAAACCTCGAAGCCCTGGCCCACAACCTGCAGTTCTACCGTCAGCAACTGGCGCCGGGGGTGCGCACGATGGTGATGGTCAAGG
>DAIMZG010000226.1:0-3112 GCA_036734065.1 Catalimonadaceae bacterium | reverse complement strand
AACGTGCGGCTTTCGTCATTGACAAGGAAGGCAAGATCCGCCACGCCGAAGTGCTCGAGTCGGCCGGCGATCTGCCCGACTTCGACAAAATGAAGGAGAGCCTCCAGCAACTGCAATAAATAAGTCGGCCCGCCTGCCTACTACCGACCTCGCCCCGAGGTCGGTTTTTTTGCGTCCGCCGGGGCCACGGCTTCGAGGCGGGCCTGCAGGGTGGCATAGCGTGTTTCATCGGGATAGCGACGGCGCAGGTCGGCTACCTCCTGACGGGCCAGCGCCCATTCTTCGCGCTGAACGCGCAGGTTGAGCCGATTTTCGAGGGCCAATCGGTAGTCCGGATGGGCCGCGACGGCCTGCTCGGTCAGGCGAAGGGCCGTATCGTAGCGCCCGTCCCGTAGGTGCAAAAAGCCGAGGTTGACCAGCGCCTTGGCGTGCGAAGGGCGGCGGCGCAGCAGTTCCTCGTAGTGCCCGGCGGCGGCGGCGTACTGGGCGGCGTCGTCGTAGCGCTGGGCCAGGTAGTAGCGAAAATCGAGGTGATCGGGAGCCAGGGCCACGGCGCGTTCGTACCAGGCCAAGGCCGGGCGTCCGGCTCGGTGGTGCAATTCGGCCAGGTAGAAAGCCACGTAGGCGTCGGCCACTTCGCCGGGCGTGTGCGCCTGCCAAGTTGCGGGCAACGGCTCGCCCCGCAAATAGGCCCACTTGAGCTGCTCGGCCGGCGCCAACGCTCCGGCGTGGGGCGCGGCCGCCTTCAGGTGACGCGGGTCGGCCTCGATGGTTTCGAAATACTGGATGTAAGCCAGCGCCAGCGCCCGCCCCGAAGCCACCGTATCGGTGAAATTGCGGAAAGTAAGGGCGGACTCTTCGGAGGCCGCCGGGGCGGGCGTGGCCCGATGGACACGGATGTAGTGGTCGGAGGTGGACACGTGGGGAATGTCGCTCGGCCCCTGCTTGGGCATGTGGCAGGCCACGCAATCGCCCGTACCGAGGCTGTGACCTTCGCCGCACACGGGCGCTGCCTTCGCGTGGCAATCGGCGCACTGCTGGTTATAGACGGCCCGAGCATTGGTGGGCAGGGCCGCGTGCGGGTCGTGGCAAGAATTGCAGTTGAGCTGGCCCGCCGAAGCCACAAAGCACGCGCTCATCTGCAAGCGCTCAGCGTGCGAGGCAAAACCGTAGTCTTCGGTGCGCCCCGTAACGGGAATAAACACGTCGAAGGAGGCCGACAGCGGCTCGCCCGGGCGAAAATCCGTCACTTGTCGGCCTGGCCGGGGCACGGCCACCCCTTCGAGGTGGCACTGCTGGCAGACATCGAACTGGAGCGTCAGTGGCAACCGGGCCGGATTGACGATGGCCGGGTGGCCCGTGTCGCCCGCCTGCACGTGCGCCACGTGCGCCGAGCCGGGGCCATGGCACTGCTCGCAGCCGATGCCCACCCCCACGGCCGTAAAGCGATTGACCGACTGGGGCACAAATTGCTGCCCGCCGTTGTGGCAGTTCATACACTGGTCGCCGATGGGCCGCTCGAAGCGTGAATTTTGTCCGTCTTCGTAGCCCGGGCTCAGGTCCCAGATGCCCTTGCCAACGTACCACGTGAGGGGCATTTCGTAGAAGTAACCGTTTTCTTCGTACACGTACGAGCGCGTTTGGCGGCCCGAGCCCATCACGTAATCTACGGCTTCGGCGCGGTAGTGCACCGTGTCGCGCCCCCGCAACCGAAACTCGGCAATCCACATGGTATCGGCTCGCCAAAAGGCGGTGTAAGACAAATCCAAGTGCGGATCGTGCACGGCAAAGGCGCGAAAGTCTTCGATAATCCCGGCCGGATCGGGCGTGTAAAAGGCCCGGTTTTTACCCGTATGTTGGAAACTGGCAGCCACCTCCTGGTGGCAGGGCACGCACGTATTGGTACCTACGTAGTGCGCCGCGATCGGCATCGGCGTTGCCTCGGCCGTCGCTGATGTCGGGGCGGGCTGCTCCTGACACTGCACGCAGAGCAAAGTCGCCACCACGAATCCCGCCCAAGCACCTATCAATAAAAGCTGCCGAAGGATCTTCATGCCATTGAAAAGTAGTGAAAATTATACTAGATATCGGGATTAAAGGTTTAATTTGGCTGCGACTCAATAAAAATAAAATGTTATTGCTAACTTAGTCACTAATTGTCCACATATCACCTGTTGCGCGCATCAGGCGTTATAGCTTTTTTCCGTGTTACCTCCTTTCCTTGCCGATAAAATTGACCAAGTCATTTTCCGCACTGATGCGGGAGGTCAATGCTGTTATCTCAATCCGGCCTGGCAAACCCTGACGGGGCGTACCGTAGCCGATAGCCTCGGGCGGGCCTTTACCGAGTTTTGGCTACCCGACAAGGCCACGCGCACGGTCTGGCAAGGAGCCCTGCGGGGCTCGCCCGCCGAAGTGAGCTTGCCCGTATTGCTGGTACACGCCGACCAACGGGCGTTGCCGTGCCAGGTATCGGCGCAATGGTTGGCCGATGGTGGCGGTCTGCTGGGCACGGTGCAGCCCGCACGACCGGCGGCCTTCACCGACCTGCGCTACCAACAACTCTTCGAAGGGGTACGCGACGCCGTATTCGTACACGGTTTTGATGAGCAAATGAATCCTTTGCCCTTTTTGCAGGTCAACCACGTGGCTTGTCAACTACTGGGCTACACCGAAGCAGAATTGCTGCGGCTGACGGCCCACGACCTCACAGCGCCCGAATCCTTAACCAACATCCTGGCCGATGTGCCACCCCGGCTGCATACGCAACGGGCGGCCCGCTTCGAAGCGGTGCTCCTGGCCCGCGACGGTCGCCGCATTCCGACCGAATTGCACACGAGTGTGTTGATCATTGGCGGGCGGCCCACGGCGCTAACCCTTGCCCGCGACATGACCGAGCACCAGCAACGCACCGCTCAGTTGCAACGGTTGCACCAGATTGCTCAAGAACTGCTCGAAACCCGCGATCGGTTCTTTGCCACGATGATCCACGAGCTGCGCACACCGCTCAACGCTGTCATCGGCATTGCCCACTTGTTGCAGGAAGAAATGCCCGCCTCGCAACGCGAAACGCTGGAGCTACAGCTTTTCTCGGCCCAAAACCTGCTCTACC
>DAIMZG010000225.1:0-3119 GCA_036734065.1 Catalimonadaceae bacterium | reverse complement strand
ACCGTTACCCCCTACCCAAAAAATAAAAGCCCCCAACGAACGCTAGTCCATACGGCCCGAACGAAAACGTGGCACAGAAAAAACGATCAAAGCCGGCCAGCACAAGCATTTTCGGTATGTTTTTTCGGCGAAAACTGTATTTTTGTTTTTCCACAGCCCGCAAAGCGTAGTAAAGTGCCGCCGCCTGGCGTGGCGCCTTTCGTCGCTGGCTGTGGCGCCTTGCGTGTTTGCCCACGTCTTCCATCATTCCGGTACCCCCGTATGAAACTGCTGACCACGCCCCTGCTGCTGGCCTCGCTCCTGACCGTGGGCTGCACGGCCAACCAGATGCCCCCGGCCGAAAACACCCCGCCCAACCCCTACCTCGACTACGCCGGCCGCGACGACCAGGCCACGGGTGGCATCCGCATGGTGCCCATCCAGACACCCCGGGGTACGTTCCGGGTCTATACGAAGCGGATGGGCAACAGCCCCACCATGCGTATATTGCTGTTGCACGGCGGCCCGGGGGCCACGCACGAACAGTTCGGCAATTTCGACGGCTATTTGCCCCACGCACAGATTGAATACATCTACTACGACCAGCTCGACTCTTACTACAGCGACCAGCCCAACGACTCGACGCGCTGGACCACCGAACACTTCGTGGAAGAAGTGGAGCAGGTACGCCAGGCCCTCCAACTCGATAAGGACAATTTCTACCTGCTGGGCCAGTCCTGGGAAGGGATTCTGGCCATGGAGTATGCCCTCAAGTACCAGCAGCACCTCAAGGGGTTGATCATCTCGAACATGGTGGCCAGCGCGCCGGCCTACACCCAATACGCCAGCGAGGTGCTGGGCCCGCAGATGGACCCCGAAGTGCTGCGCGAAGTGATGGACATCGAGGCCAAGGGCGACTTCGACAACCCCCGCTACAGCGAATTGCTGATGCAGCACTACTACACCGAACACATCCTGCGCATGCCCCTGGAGACGTGGCCCAAGTCGGTGGACTTGCTCTTTGCGCACCTCAACCCGAACATCTACGTGTACATGCAAGGCCACAGCGAGTTTGGCATGACGGGCAAAGCCACCCTCAAGACCTGGGACGTATCCGACAGGCTCAAGGAAATTGCGGTGCCCACGCTGGTGCTCGGAGCCAAGCACGACACCATGGACCCCAAGTACATGGAATGGATGGCTACGGAGGTACAAAACGGCCGCAGCGTGATTACCAACGGCAGCCACTTTTCGCAGTTCGACGACCCGGAAGGCTACTTCGGCGGCCTCATCAAGTTTGTCAAGGACGTGGACGCCGGGACATTCGAGCAGGCCAGCCGCTGAGGTGGCCCCCGTCCTGAGGGCCCGTCCGCCACAGGCGTGCGGCGGGGTGAAAGTTGGCCAGCGGCCCCCGGGGCTACAGTTTCTGCAACTCGGCCAGGCGAGCTCGCTCGGCTTCCAGGTGCTGGCGGGCGGTTTCGGTGGCCTCGCGGGCCGCTACCTGCTGCCGGGCATTTTCGGCCAGGGCCGTGACGAGTCGCTGGCGCTGCTGCTCGTTGCGGCGGAGCTGCTGCGCCGTCCGGGCCTGCTGGCGCTGGTGCTGCTGCAAGGCTTTTTGGGCGGCGTCGAGCGGCTGGCGCAGCCGGGCTTGTTCTTTTTTGGACAGCACGGTGTCGGCCACCAAGGCTTCGAAGGCCACGCGCGCCGTGTCGGCCGCCGCCACGCGCTCGGGCTCGTCGGCCTGCAGGGTCGTCAGGGTTTGCGTAAGCTGCACGTGCTGCTCGGCGTTGCGCTGCTGTTTGTCTTCTAGCCTGGCCTGCGCACTGCGCAACTGCGCCTGCGCCCCTTCCGCCTGCCGGAGTTGTTTTGCGGCCTCGGCCACGTCGCGGGCCTTTTCGTCGCGGAAGGCTTGCCGGGCGAAGTCTTCCAGAAAATCCACCAACATCTCCGCATTGGCATCCTGGGCTGTCAGGTAGCCGTCGGCATCGGCCACGGCGAGGAATACCACCACCCCGTCGGCCGTTTTTTCGGTCAGCGACGCCACCCGCACCGGGTTGAGCGAGATGGCCGGGATCAGGGCCGACTCGACGAGGTACACCGATTTGCTGGATTTGACCTTTCCCCAGCGCCGCAGCCGCTCGGCCCAGGCCTTTTCGACGCGTCGGCGGTTGAGGGGCAGCGCCGTCGCCCAGCCCGGCACGGCCTGCCCTTCGATCGTCCGCTGGGCCGCCCCGGTCTGTAGCTCCTGCGCGAACAGCCTCCCGGGGGCAAGCCCCGTCAGAATCAGCAGCCCGATGGCCAGCACATTAGTTTTCATGGCGCCAATTTATCGGACTAAAATTAGGGCAAGCAGGGACAAATGCCATTGCCCGGCGCGAAGAAATCGGGAAGTCCCTCGCTAACCTTCTGCGGGCGGGCTGGGTTATAGATGCTAGCTGCTTACCCTGACCCCCTTGTGCCTATGGCTGCCATGCGAAGTTTGATGTACGCCCGGCGTGATCCCTACCTGACCATGCTCTGGTTGGGGATGGTCGGCAGCGTGCTCGTGTTTGCATTCCTGAGCTTGTTTTACGTCTTGACCAAGACGGCCTCGCCCAACTTCGACGTGCCCCCCGCGTTCTGGGCCAGCACGCCCGTGATCGTGCTCAGCAGCCTGACGCTGCGGTGGTGCAACCGGGCCTTCGCCCGCGAGGCCTACGACAAATACCGCCGCTGGCTGCTGCTGACCTTCGTGCTGGGGCTGGTGTTTTCGGCCCTACAGGTGCTGGGCTGGTACGAGCTGCACGCGGCGGGCGTCTTTTTACAGGGGGCGCCTACGGGCGCGCTGGTGTACATTTTCACGGGGGTGCACCTGCTGCACCTGGTGGGGGGCGTGCTGGTGCTGATTTTTGCCCTGCGCGATGCCTTTCGCCACCGCCGCTACGTCGAGGCTTTCGTCGAGGGCCTCAACCCCGCCAAGCGGGCCCGGCTCAAGCTGGTGAGCATCTACTGGCACTTTGTGGATGCGCTCTGGCTATACCTCTTCTTGTTTCTGCTGTATCACCACTACACATAAAAAAAGCCGTTCGTGCGAACGGCTTTTTGGGGGTGGGCCCTGAGGGATTCGAACCCCCGACCCTCTGCTTGTAAGGCAGATGCTC
>DAIMZG010000224.1:0-3122 GCA_036734065.1 Catalimonadaceae bacterium | reverse complement strand
TGCGCACGCGATTGTTGTCAATGCCACCCTTGGTCTGGTACTCCACCCGGGCGCGTCCGTCGAGGTCGTACACCCCCGGCCCAATGCGCTCGAAATTGCCGTCTTCCAGGTCGTCGCCGATACGGCTCACGCGCAAGCGGTAGCGGTTCTCCCAGTCATCGCGCCAGTTATAAATGCCCGATAGATAGACCGTGTGGTTGGGGTTGATCTCGTAGTCGAAAGCCAGCGATGCACTGCGCCGTACGCGCTGCACAACGTACTTGCGGATGTCGAACTCGCCTAGCACGGCCGCCTCGGGCACGCCCACCTCGTCGCCGGGCACCCACTCGCCCTCGATGTTGTCGGAGCCGAAGTTGTGATTGTGGTACGAAGCCGAGAGCACCGCCCCCAGTTTGCCATTCAGAAAGCGGTTGCCCGCAATGAAGGCGCCCGTCCAGATGGGCTGTTGCGAGAGGAAGTTGTAGCCGCTGGCGGCCGTACCCGATACGCGCAAGCCGTTGGGGGCGGCCCGCGTCACCAAGTTGACGGCCCCCCCGATGGCGTCGGCATCCATATCGGGCAGCACGGCTTTGTTGACCTCAATGGTCTGGATCATGTCGGCCGGAATCAAGTCCATCTGTACCCGGCGGTTGTCACCTTCGGCCGAAGGAATCCGTTCGCCGTTCAGCATGACGGAGTTGAGCTGCGGCGCCAGGCCCCGGATGATGATGTCGCGTGCCTCGCCCTGGTCGTTCTGGATGGTGATGCCGGGGATGCGCTTCATGGCGTCGCCGATGTTGGCATCGGGAAAGCGACCTACCTGCTCGGACGATACAATGTTGGTGATATTCGTGTTGGTGCGCTGCTGGTTGAGCGCCTTGGCCTGCCCCTTGAGGCGGTCGCCCAGAATCAGCACTTCGTCACCAATGAGTACGCCTGGTTGCAACTGTACCTCTACCTGCTCGGTCAGGCTGCCTGCTACCGATACGGGCCGCGTTTCACTGCCGTAGCCGATGTACGAAATGGCCAAGTTATGAGTCCCTTCTGGTACACCTACAAGTGTAAAATTACCCTCCACGTTGGTAATCGTTCCCCGGCCGAGCTCCGGCAACTGCACCGTAGCCCCCGGCATGGCCAAGCCTAGCTCGTCCACAATACGTCCCCGAATGGCCCCCGTAGCTGCACTTTGTGCTTGTACGGACCAACTGCCAATTAGCAGGAGGAAAGTAAATAAGTAATGCCTTAGATAGCGCATGATAGTAGAACGGTAGAGTTTTTAACAATAATTAATTGCATGAAATGATATTCAGAAAGTCGTGGTATCAGCTCGCGAGAGTTCCTCGCCCGCCAAATCTTCCCAGCGGTAATATTGGAAAGTGCGGTCTTCAGACATGGCTACAAACAGACCGTGGCGGAAGGTGTCGTTGAGCGGCACACTCACGACGTCGGAGCCGTCGCTGGCGCGGGTGGCGGTGCGCACCATTTTCAGAAGCGGGTGGTGATGGGGATCGTCGGCCGTGCCTTCGCGCGGGAAAATGTGGAACTGGTTGGCCTGCTGATCCGAAACCAGGATGTAGCCCCGCTTATCATCCAGTTGATAGATTGATATGCCTTCGTGGTCGTCGGCAAAGCCTGCGGTGGCAAAAAGGGCCAGTTGGGTGGTGTCAGCATCCGGATCGGCGTAGTACTTGCGCACACCCACACCCTCGTCCGAATAATAGACGTAGCCCAGGGCGTGGTCTACGGCAATGGCCTCGATTTCTTTCTGCCCGCTGAAGGCCCCAAACTTGCGCACCAACTGGGCTTGCACTTGGCCCGCGCCGTTGTCGGTGAGGTGGTATTGCCAGAGGTAGGTGCCGTCAGTAGGACCGTTTTTGCGGCCCACGATGGCGTAAATCTCCTCCGTTCGGGGCTGGCGGTAGAGGGCAATGCCCATCAGGTCGCGGTGCTCGGCGGCAGTGTCTTCGCCCTCAAACATGGGCAGACCACCGCCGTCGACGGGCTGCATATCGGGCAGGGTGAAGATGCGCAAGCGGTGCGTCATCCGCTCGGTCGTGACGGCCACGTCGCGCCGCTGGCCGCCGAGCGATAAACCGTAGGCGACGTCCACGTTGTTGGGCCGTTGCAGGCCACGCACCACCTTATCTTCCAGCACGTTGCCCGCCAAGTCGAAGACGTAGAGGGCCCCGTCGCGGTCTTTGTCCGTGCCGATGATAAGGCTTTGGGCTGGGTCGTCCGGATTAATCCAGATGGCCGGATCGTCCGTATCGTGCCGGACGGGCTGGGTGACTACGGCAGGCTGAATTTCGACGATTGTATCCCCCACTGCGGTGACTTCGGGCGGGGCCTGGTCGGGAGGTGAATTACGGGAGCATCCGCTCGCGACAAGTATCAGCAGTGGGCAAACAAGGAATAAGCGCAACATGGCAGTACGTGGGTGCATGAAAAATTCTGCCTTCTGGGAGCGTGTCCAGATTGGAGATTACCTCTTCGAAGACGCTGCAAAAGAGCACCCAGGCTGCGCCAGAGGCAATTAATGCCCGTTACATTCGGGCAACGACGCGAAATAAAGCGTTAGCAAAGCGGCTACCGTTACAAAGTATTAACACCGCAAGGCGCGGCTTCACACAGCGTTAATTTTCAGATGATGTAAGGATAACCGAGCAGTGCTCAGAACCCCAGCAGATGCGCCGACAAGTCGGTCTGACCATCGAGCGCCAGCTTTTTGCGAAGGCGGTAGCGGGCAATGCGGAGGCTAGCGGGCGAAATGGCCAAAATCGAGGCAATGTCTTTGTTCCCAAGCCCAAGTCGCATGAGGGCCGCCAAGCGGATTTCGCCTTGTGTCAGGTTGGGATGTTGGTGCCGAAGTTTGTCCAGAAATTCGGGATGCACCTGCGCAAAAGTGCGTCCGAAGGTTTCCCAGTCTTCATCCGAAGTAAAACTTTTATCAATCATCCGCACCATACCGCGCACCTTGGCGGCGTGCGGCTGCCCATCGGCACGCGCTTCGAGATGGCGCAGCTCGCGCTTAAGGTCGGCCAGCATCTGGTTTTTTTGCAACAGGTGCAGGGCCTGCGTGCTGAGTTCCTGGCTGCGGGTAGTCAGGTCTTGCTGCAACTGGGCTTCGCGCAACTGCTTGTTTT
>DAIMZG010000223.1:0-3130 GCA_036734065.1 Catalimonadaceae bacterium | reverse complement strand
TGGCCCAGCCGCCCACAGCCCGCAGCCTCTATTGGTGCTACGGCGTCTGTTCGGACGGGCAGCGCCTCTGGGTGGCCGACACGGGCAACCGCCGGGTGTTGTGGTACGACCGCTGGCCCGAAACTTCGTACGCACCTGCCGACGGCGTGGTGGGGCAAGACGATTTCGATACGCGCCACTACGATCCGCAGCACGCCATCTGGCCCTACTCGGTCAAGGTGGGCACGGGCGGACAATTGGCCATTACCGACACGCAGTATTACCGCGTGCTGCTCTGGCAAGACGGACGGCGCGCCGCGCAACGCCCTGCCGATTGCCTGATTGGCCAAGCCGATTTTGACGACAACGGTCAGAATCAGTTTTTGCCCCGGCCCGCAGCCCACACCCTGAGTTGGTGCTACGACACCTGCTTTGCCGAAGACGGCCTCTGGGTGGCCGACACGGGCAACAGCCGCCTGTTGGGCTTTGACGGGGTGCCCACGCGTGCCAACCCAGCGGCCGACCGCGTGCTGGGTAAGCCCGACTTTGCGACGGGCAGCGAAAATGCCGACACCAAAACGGGTACTGACCACACCCTGTACTGGCCCTTTGCCCTGGCCCGTGAAGGCGCCACGCTGGCCGTGGCCGATACGGGCAATCATCGTGTACTCTTGCTTGACCTACCCACCTGAACCCCATGGATTCTTACGCTTACCTCTTTTTGATGGCCGGCTTACTCGGCTTTACGCACGCCTTTGAAGGCGACCACCTGGTGGCCATCAGCAGCATCGTGACGCGGCGCGAAAACCCCCGGCTGGCCCTGCGCGACGGGGTGTTCTGGGGCCTGGGCCACTCTTCGACCATTTTGCTGGTAGGGGCCATCATCATTGCCGGGCAGGTCGCCTTTTCCGAGCAACGTTTTGGCCAACTGGAGGCCCTGGTAGGGGTAATGCTCATCGGGCTGGGAGTGTACCGGCTGTGGCGGCTGCAACAGCACCGTGTTGAAGTGGCCCACAGCCACCAGATAGACCACCGCCAACGCCATCACCTGGCCTACGGCGTGGGGCTGGTGCACGGACTGGCGGGCAGCGGCGCGATGGTATTGTTGGTAATGACCGAGATCGGCGCGGCCCTGCCCAGCCTGGTCTATTTGCTGATTTTTGGCTTGGGTTCGGTGATCGGGATGTTGGTGGCCTCGGGACTTTTCAGTCTGCCGTTTTCGCGGCGATTGGCCGTAGGCGGGCGGCTCAAAACCTACTTGACGCTGTTTTCGGCGGCAGCCTGCCTGCTGTTTGGTGGATACATTTTGTACGAACAATGGGTGGGATAGTCGCCAGGCGCGTAGCAGGTTTTTGCATCTTTGTAGATTTTTTTCAGTACTGACAACGCGTAGAAGGCATTCGCGTAACGACCAAAAATCATGTTGTTACACCTTCTGCACATCGCTATGTCGAAACACTTTTTACTCACGCTGTTCGTCGGTCTGCTGGCCTTTGGCCCGGCTCTTGCCCAAACCCGCTCCTCCGTTCAAAAAGGCCCCGCTCGCCTACTTCCCGAACGCATTGCCCAGCGCGTTCAGAACGAGTCGGATACGCTCGTGCCCGGCTCGCTGTCGCAGCCCTGCGGGCAGCAAGTTTTTGTGTTTACCGTCCAAAATGGGGGCGGCTACGTGGCAGGCACAAACAACTTTGGCGATGCCGAAAAGCTACAGAAATACGCATTTTCGGGTCCGGCCATCGTGACGGGCATCGAAATTCCGTTCGGCTTCAAGAACGTGGGCACGCCCACGGCGGCCATTCGGGGCAAAGTGTACAGCGTGGCCCCCAACGGCGGTCCCGGTACTGAGTTGGCGCAGAGCAATCCCGTGTTGCTGTCTGCCATTGACACCACGGGGTCCACCTTTTTCACGTTTGACAGTCCGCCGACCGTAACTGACGAGTTTTTTGTGGGCTTTACGGTGCCTACCTCGGCGGCGGCCGGCGATTCCATCTCGGCCCTCATGACGAACAATGGCTGTTTTTCGGGTCAGCAACTGGCCTGGGAGCGGTTCAGCACCGGCACGTTTGCGCCCTTCAACGATGGTACCAACAATACCTGGCAACTGGACGTGGATCTGCTGATTTTTCCCATCGTCGAGCAAGTGAGCAGCGCAGCCGACCGCCTGTCCGGAGGCCTGCACCTGCAAGGGGTCTATCCTCAGCCCAACGCCGGCGCAGCCACCCTGCACTACACACTGCCCCAAGCCGCCGAAGTAACCATTACGGTATTTGACCTGACGGGAAAGCCCGCCCTGACGCTGCGCCCCGGCTGGCAACTGGCAGGTGAGCAACGCACGTCGTTGGCCTTGCCCACCCTGCCCGACGGGCTGTACGTCTATCGCATCGAAACGGCGCAGGGCCGCCTGACGGGCAAAATGCACCTGGCGCGTTAGGCAAAAAGCGGCCTAAGCCCTACCTTGCTGTACTTTCCAACGGGAAGCCTCTGGCCAGAAGCTTCCCGTTTTGTTTCGATCCGACCGCTATGCGCCTTCTTTTGATTTCACTTTTGCTGTGGGGCGTGGTGGGCTGCAAGCCACAGCGCACCGCTACCGAACGGGCCTTTCGCGAAGACCTGAGTAATTTCCGGCCCGTACCCCCTGTGGCAGAAGCCGACCCGCCCGAAACCCGCGCCCCGCGGGCGCCCGATCTTTCGGTAACGCCCAGCCAGCACCAAACGGCCGAGATTGACGGCCTGATGCAGCGCCTGTCCGAAGAAAACCGCAAAGTGCGCTATGCCCAAGGCTACCGCATCCAGGTGTTTGTAGGCACCGAGCGTAGCGATGCCATGGCGCTCAAAGACAAGCTTTTTCAGCAGTATCCCGACCTGAGCGTGTACCTGACGTATTCAATGCCCACGTTCCGGATTCGGATGGGAGATTTCACCGATCGGCTTGAAGCCCAGAAGCATTACGTAAAACTGAAAAAGAATTACCCTTCGGCCCTGCTGGTTGAAGAGCAGGTGAACTTGCAGCGAGACTAGCTGACAGCAAAAAGCCGCCCCGGTAGAGGGCGGCTTTTGGGGGCTGTACCAGGAGCGGGGCTCGAACCCGCACGACCTTTACGGTCACAAGATTTTAAGTCTTGCGTGTCTACCAATTCCACCATCCCGGCCT
>DAIMZG010000222.1:0-3132 GCA_036734065.1 Catalimonadaceae bacterium | reverse complement strand
ATTTTGCCGTTGGTCGAAGGCGGCCCAGTTGAGGGCGAGGCTGTCGCGGACGTGTTCGAGGGCCTGGCGGGCGGCCGGGCCGAAGCTGATGCGCTGCGTGAGCGCCGGGGCCCGGGTGCCGACATACACGGGTTGCTGGTGGACGTGCGCCGTGACGACAAACTGCCCGCCCGACATTTCATAGAACCAGTCGCTGAGGTTTTCGCGCTGGCCAATGTGGGCCGGATCGCGGCTGAAGAGGTCGTTGTTGCCCAGGCTGTCGTCGCGGGCGAAGTCGGGAATCTGGTCGGCGGGCCAGCGGGGGTGATCGAGCGTATCGTCGGCGTAGTGGACGTAGAGCACGAGCAGGTGCAGGCGGCCTTTGGGGGTGTGCAAGGCCCCGTGGGGGGCGTAGCGGTCTTGTCCGTAGCTTGTCAGGGCCAGCCCACATAGCCAAAGCCAGAGCCAGTCGTTGTGCCCGGGCCGGAGGCGACCCGCAAGCGACTGGGTAGTCCGGCCGTGGGTGCTGCGGGCCGTGCGGCGTTGCCGCCGCCAGCGGTAATAGTAGTACTTGAAATTGTCGTACAGAAAAGCCACTAGCAAGAAGCATACGGCCAGCCAGAGCGTTTGCAAGCCGTAGAACTGAAACAGGTAGCCGCCCAGTACGCAACCTACCGAGAAGAAACCAATGATCGAGAGCTTGAGCCAGAGGTTCTTCAGCCGGAGGGCTTTGTCGGGGGCGTTGGGGTGCGTAATCAGTTGCGAAAAGTCAATGCCCAAATCGGTAAGCAAGCCCGTCAGGTGGGTGGTGCGCACCACCGACTGCGATACGTGCGTGACCATCGAGTTTTGCAGGCCCATGGCGAACAGCAGCAAAAAGCACAGCCAAAGCCCCCCTTCGGTGAGGGCCGTACCTACCGGACTGAGTACAAATTCGCCCGCATCGGGCGACAGGTAGCGGTTGCCCAGCGTAGCCACCGTGCCCAGCAGCAGTACCTCGAGCGAGAGCGGCCAGAAGGTGGCCCGCCTGGATCGCTGGTGGCTGGTGAGTTCCATCAGCAAGTTCGAGATAAAAGAGCCGACCAGAAAAATCAGAATAAAAATCAGTAAGTAAAGCGCAAACCGCGGCTGCTGGCGCACCATGGCCTCGGCAAAAAAAGCGAAGTGGCCCGTCACGTTGGTGGTCAGCACCTTAAAGGCAAATACTCCGCAACTGTTGACAATGCCCGCCGCCATCGAAAGGTTGATGGCTAGGCGCAGATGATGCTGGAATGTGCGTTGTCGGGGAGAGCGCATACGAAAAAATGGGTACCGCGTCGTACGGAAGCTGCGTGTACGTGCAAAAGTACGCGCAACGAACGGGTTTATGGGAAGACGTTGCCTATCTCATCGTCGTATTGTATGAATTGGGAAAAGAAAGTATAATTGCATCCACATAACGTCTCAAACCAAATGTGCCCCTATGTCCTTTACTAAGCGCTTCAAAAAATTTGCCTTTCGCGGCAACGTCATTGACCTCGCTGTAGGAGTTATTATTGGTGCAGCTTTTGGCGGCATCACTTCTTCGCTGGTCAACGACGTGGTGATGCCCCCGTTGGGGGTGCTGCTGGCCGGAATTAATTTCTCCGAACTGTCGGTGACGATCAAGCAGGCCACCGTCGAAGATGGGCAGGTAGTAGCCCCCGCCGTGGTGATTGCCTACGGCAAATTTATCCAGGTGGTTATCAACTTCTTCATCATTGCCGTGGTGGTGTTCCTTTTTCTGGAGGGGATTGACCGCCTCAAAAAGAAAGAGGAAGAAAAGCCCGGCCCCACGCCCAAGCCCGAGCCAACTGAGTCGGAAAAGTTGCTGGGCGAAATCCGCGATTTGCTGCGCCACGGCGCGTCAGCCCCCGAGCGCGATACCATCGCCTAGGCCAGCAATGAGAGAATATCTTCGCGGCTCAGGTTCTTGACGAAGGTCTCCTCGGTGGTGATCAGTTCCTGGGCCAGGCGCTGCTTGCCCTTTTGCAACTTGAGAATCTTTTCTTCGACCGAGTTGCGCGTAATAAACTTGTAGGTGAACACTTTTTTTTCCTGCCCAATGCGGTGAGCGCGGTCAATGGCTTGCGCTTCGATGGCCGGGTTCCACCACGGGTCGAGGATGAACACGTAGTCGGCTGCCGTCAGGTTGAGGCCCACTCCGCCCGCCTTGAGCGAGATCAGAAAGAGGGGAATGTTGTCATCTTGTTGAAAACGCTCGACCACTTCCTGGCGGTTGCGCGTGCTCCCGTCGAGGTAGGCATAGGGCATACGGACGTCGTCGAGGTGATCGCGCAGCACGCCCAAGTGTTTGACAAACTGACTGAAGACCAAAATCTTGTGGCCCTCTTCGGTAGCACTCTCCAGTTTGTAGAGCACATCTTCGAGCTTGCCCGACGAGCCTTCGTAGGTCGTGTCCACCAGGCGGGGATGGTTGGCCAGTTGGCGCAGCAGCGTCAGGCCCTGCAACAAGATCAGTTGCGACTTGGCCATGCCCGCCTGCTCGATGTGATCCAGGATCTTGTTGCGGTAAAACGACTTGGTTTCTTCGTAACGCTTGGCCTGCGCGCGGGTCATGTCGCAGTATTGCACGTAGTCCACCTTCTCGGGCAGTTCGCGGGCCACCTGCGATTTGTGCCGTCGCAAGACGAAGGGCTTGATGATGTGGTAGAGCTTCTGTTTTTTGGCCTCGTCGCTCCTTTTTTCGATGGGCGTCAGAAACTCGTTGCGAAAAAACTGCTGCGTGCCCAGCAGCCCCGGGTTGGCAAACGTCAGTTGCGACCACAAGTCCATGGTGCTGTTTTCGAGGGGGGTGCCCGTCAGGATCAGCCGGTGGCAGGCCGATAGTTTGCGTACGGCCTTGGCGATGATCGAGGCCGGGTTCTTGATGGCCTGCGACTCGTCGAGGATGACGTAGTGGAACGGATAGGTCTTGAGCAACTCGACGTCGAGGCGGGCAATGCCGTAGGAGGTCAGCACCACGTCGTAGCCGTCGAACTGGGCCACGTTTTTGTCGCGGTGCGTGCCCGTGTAGTTGAGCACCCGCAGTTGGGGCGTAAACTTACGGGCCTCCATTTCCCAGTTGTAGATCAGCGAAGTGGGCATCACCAGCAGCGAGGCCCGCTGCTTGCC
>DAIMZG010000221.1:0-3152 GCA_036734065.1 Catalimonadaceae bacterium | reverse complement strand
CTATACCCAAACCGACGAACGCTCGGGCAAGGAGAAAAAAATCGTCAACCAGATGTTGGTCAGCGCCGTGACGGCCCGCGACGCCTACGACCGCCTGCAAGAAAGCCTGAGCACGATGCTGGTGCCCTTCCAGATTACGGACATCAACCTGACGCCCATCACGGACATTTTCCCCTACGACGCCGAGGAGTCTGCGCTTGGGCAGCTCCCGGCGGCAGATTTCGCGCAGGAAGCTGCCGCCGAGTCGGCCGTCCGAAGCGAGTAGCGTCTTGCCGCCATCGTCGTGAAGGCCATCCCGTTTTTTTCGTTCGAAAAAATGCACACCGAGGTGCGCGCCGAAGTGCTGGCCACGCTGGCGAACACCTACGACGAGGGAAGTTTTGTGCTGGGCGCACGGCTGGCGCAATTCGAAGCTGCCTTTGCCCGCTATTGCGGTGCCGACCACTGCCGGGGTGTGGCCAGCGGGCTCGACGCGCTCACGCTTGCCCTGCGGGCCCTCGACATCGGCCCTGGCGACGAGGTGATCGTGCCGGCCCATACGTTTGTGGCCACCCCGCTGGCCGTGCTGGCCGTGGGCGCCCGGCCCGTGCTGGCCGAGCCCTTGCTCGACACGGCCAACCTCGACCCAGCGGCCGTACGGGCGGCCATCACGCCGCGCACCCGCGCCCTGGTACCCGTGCACCTCTACGGGCAGCCCTGCCAGATGGACGCTTTGCTGGCCCTGGCCCGTCAGTATGGGCTGGCCGTGGTGGAAGACAACGCCCAAGCGCAGGGCGCGCGTTGGGACGGAAAACCCACCGGGAGCCTGGGCCACCTGGGGGCCACCAGTTTTTATCCCAGCAAAAATCTGGGCGCGTTGGGTGATGGCGGGGCCATCACCACCCGCGACGCGGCCCTGGCCGAGCGCGTCGGGCAACTGCGTAACTACGGGTCAGCCGAAAAATATCGCTATGCCGAAGTAGGCACCAATGCCCGCCTTGACGATTTGCAGGCAGCCGTGTTGGCGATCAAATTGCGGCACCTCGACGACTGGAATGCCCAACGCCGCCAGATCGCTGCCTGCTACGACGCGCACCTGACCGGGCTGCCCGGCTTGCACCTGCTGCCCACGGTGGCCGGGGCCACGTCCGTCCATCACCTCTACGTGGTGCGCACCCCGCGCCGCGCCGCCCTGCAAGCCCACCTGACGGCAGCGGGCATCGGGACGGGTCTGCATTATCCCGAGCCGTTCTACCGCCAGGCCGCCTTTCGGGCGCAACAATACCACCCGGCCGACTATCCCCGGGCCGAAGAACTGGCCGCCACGGTGCTGAGCCTACCCATGTACCCTGGCTTGTCGGCAGATGACGTGGCATACGTGGCGTGGACAATAGCTGCTTTTCTGACCAGGTAAATAGTGTCCGCGCCGGCGTGTAGCCGTAGGTATTTTTGTTAGGTTGCCATTAACAGTCGGACAATTGCTGCTTTTTTGCGGAAATTGGCATATTATTGAAAATCAATTCAATACCTCTTCAACTGTTCTATTTATGAAAAAACTACTACGCTACGGTTTACTGGGCGCTGCGAGCTGGTTGGCTGCCCTGACGGCGGGTCAGGCGCAGAGCAATGGGCAACCCGATGCCTTTGGGTACCGCTGGTTCAGCAACAGCGATACGAATGCGGTATCTTTCGATTGGGTGGAAATTATCGGCCGCCCCGGTACCGACTCTTTGCAGGGACTGGCCGACGACAACTCGGTGGGACCCGTCAGCATTGGCTTCGATTTTCGCTACTTTTTTGTTGACTACAACCAACTTCGTGTGGGTTCCAACGGGTGGCTTTCATTCAGCGGTGTGGGCAACATTGCCTCTTGCTTTCTCAATTTCCCTACCCCGGGTGGGGGCGACAACATACTGGCGCCGCTGTTGTCAGACCTCAACCTGGATGCCAGCCCCAATAGTGACGGGGCGGTGTACGTCTGGAGCAACAATGTGGACTCCTGTGTGATTACGTATCAGGACGTTAGTTTCTGGATCAATGCTGACGACAACAACGGCTCAGAGTTTATCGGGTCGAACACCTTTCAGGTGATTCTCAACGGGGCCGATCGTTCTATCACATACCAGTACCTCGACATGGAGCCGACGGCTACGCTGACGTCATACTACAACTGTCCGGCCAACTTCATCATCAGTATCGGTTGGGAGAACGTGGCGGGCAACATTGGCCGAACCATTTCGACCAATGAAATTCCGGCCAACAACACGGCCTACCGGATTTTGTATCCGGACAGCATCCTGATCCAGATTGCCGATGCCAGTGTAGAGTGGAACAATCAGGAAGAAAATTTTGGCATTTTCAAGATGCTGGGCGATACGCTCATTCCGCAAGCACAACTTGCCAACGTGGGTAATGCCGATTTTACCGCCCCCCTTACCGCCAACGTCCGCATTCGTCCGGCTGGTGGCGGCATCAATTTCAACCAGAACGTATCGGTTGCGAGCCTCGACGCGGGCACGTCGCAATTGGTGACCTTTCCGCCCTACACTAATCTGAACTCGCCCCGCAGCTATGAAATGTCGGTGCGTATCACGAGCACGCAGGACGGCAATGCCACCAACAACTTGCGGGCATCCGAAATTGTAGTGCTGCAGCGCGATCAAGCCACGCCGACCCGGCGCGTACGCCTCAACTACGGGCAGACCATACCCGGCACGGGCGGTGTGCAACCAGCACCGGCTAACTCGGTGTCCTGGTCGGGAGGGGCCAACAACAGCGGTATGGCCACTTACATCGAGCCACCCTACTACCCGGCCGTTATCCGAGCCGTCGAGTTTTTTCACCTCACTAACGACAACACCGGGTTTCGGGGTGCCATCTTCGCCGAGAGCGATGTCTTCGGCCAGCCCGGTGTCGAGTTGTTTTCGCAAGTAGTGTCGGCTCCCGAAGCCAATGCGTACAATGTCATTACACTGGCCGACAGCATCGTCATTGACTCGGGCGGCTTCTACGTGGCCTGGTTTATGGGTGCGCCCGCAGTGGGCATCGGGATGCAATCCCTCGCGCAAGGACCCATTGCACTGCGCACTTTTGAGATCATCTCCGGTGCCTGGGCGCCTTATCGCGATCGCGAAGGTGCCGATGCGGCCATGGGGGTTTACATTGACGGCCCC